>NZ_JBHVAK010000035.1:0-11548 GCF_042667085.1 Nocardia sp. NPDC057353 | reverse complement strand
GAGCAAGCCCGCGGGCAGCAGCGGCGGTTCCGGTTCGCAGGGGTCCGGTTCGGGGACGCCCGCGACGCCGCGGATTCCCACGATGGACGAGATCAAGGACGCCTTCGGCGGTTCGGGCTCGCAGGGTTCGGGCGGCGGCATTCCCGCGGCAGGCATGCCGGGCGGCTCCGGTTCCGGCAGCACCACCCCGAAGATGCCCGGCGGCTTCCCCGGTACCGGGAAACCGGCCACCATGGCAGACGTGCTCAGCGAGCTCACCGGGGTTCCTGCCAAGGACCTGCCGAAGGCGCTGCAGGACATGAAGATCGACACCCCGCCCGGCCAGGCCGAGCCCACCCTCGCCGACGCGCTGTCCCAGCTCACCGGCATTCCGGTGGACCAGATGCCGGACAAGCTCAAGAACATGCCGCTCTCCGAGGCGTTCGGCCCCAACTCGCCGCTCGGCCTCGGCGGCAAGGACTCGCCGCTGTCGCAGCTGCTCGGCGGCGACAAGCCCGGCGGCGGTGGCCTCGGCGAGGCCATCGGCAAGCTCTTCGACGCGGTCGGCCAGGGTCTCCAGGCCTTCGCGCAGCTCGGCGGCAACCTGCCGGGCATGGAAGAGCTGCAGTCGCTGCTCGACCCGGCCAAGATCGAGGACCACATCGACGGCATGCTGGGCGGCGAGGGCAAGCTCGACGAGCTGAAGAGCGCGCTCGGTCTCGGCGGCGGCGGTGGCGGAGGCGTCGGTGGCGGCGGCGGTGGCGCCGGGATCCCCTCCTACGAGCAGCCGCTGCCCTCCTACGCCGAGGCCCGCGCCATGGATGCCTTCCCGCGGGCGTCCCTCGACCCGGGCGCCATGACGACCGCCGGGTCCACCGGGCAGAACGGCATGCCGCCGGGGTCGCCGATGATGGGCGGCGGCCACCCCGGCGGCGGCGCGGGCAGTCAGGGCGGTGCGGGGAATGAGCACAAACCCGCCAGGTTCCTGCAGTCGAGGGCCAATCTCGACGAGGTGTTCGACGCGGTGCCCGACCGGGTGCGGCCGGTGATCGAGCCGTGAGCAGACGGTGGAACTTCACCGACCTGGAATTCGTGGTGCTGTGTACCCGATATCGCGGCGGTGAGCTGCCCAACCCGTTCACCTTCACCAGCCGTATCGAATACGAGAACCCGTTCGAGGCCGAGGTGGGCCGGATCATGCGCGCTTTCGGGTCCCGATTCGACCCGGATCTGGAGGACCTGGCGGACACCATCTCGAAGCCGGACGTCATGGTGGTGCTCCAGGCCTGGGACGACCGGGACTTCGAGAACCCGAAGGAGCGGAGCAGGGTGCTCGGCATCCGGCGCCGGGCGCGGGGGTTCCTGATTACCCAGCGCCCCGGTGAAACGCTGTACCACAGCGACGGTTTCGATGTCGAAGAGTGCAGTCCGCACGCCCTCGCCGACGCCGTTGTGGCCCACATGGCGGTCCTCGAGGCCGGGCGGGAGCCCCCGGTGCCGCTGCCCGCCACCGCGCCGCCGGACACCGGGGACGACGACCTCTTCGGGTCGATGGTCTCCGACAACGAGGACCCGGATCTCAGCGACGCCTTCCGCGCCGCGGCCTTCTTCGGCACCGAGGCGAGCCGCTCCGGGCTGCTCCAGGTGCTGCAGGGCAGGTCCAAGTTCGGCCCCCGTGGTCGGACCGAGAGCGTGCTGCTGTGGTGGGACATGCCCGCGGACGGCCGGTACGTGATGCACGTGAGCGATGCGCCGGTCGCCGTCGGCATGGGCAGCGATGCGCTCGTGTCGTGGGTGAACGAGCAGGTCGGCGATGTCATGGAGCGGCTGGACCGGCACCGCGAGGACGAGGAGTGACCGGGGCCGCGTGGCGGCTCACCGATCTGCAGTTCCAGGTGCTCTGCGACGAGTTCCGGCGCGGCAGCCTGCCCGCGCCGTTCTCGTTCGTCAGCCGGATCGCCTCGGCCCGCGTGTACGACGCCGAGTGCGCGCGGCTGCGCGGGCTGATCCGGGCCAGCACCGACGCCGCCTTCCTGACGATGACCGCCACGCTGCGGCGCCCCGACGTGTTCGTCGTCGCGCGCTCCTGGCAGGACTTCGCCTACGCGGACTCGACCAGGCACATCCGGCTGCACGGCATCCTGAAGGGCGACGACGCCTACCTCATGTCGCAGCTCCCCGGCGAGACCGTCGAGCACAGCGGCGGTTTCGATATCGTCCGGCACGACCGGGCCGACCTGGTGGCCGCGGTCTTCGCGCGCTTCCCGGCGATCGGCGCGGGTGCGGGCGAGCCGATCCCCGCCGCCTACCACGACCGGTCGCCGTTCCTGGAGGGGCCCGCCGTTGCCTCCGGCTTCATCAAGGTGCTCTCCGGCGCGCGCGACGCGGACGGCACCCGCCGCGAGGTCGGGTACATGTGGCGCGACCTCCCCGGCGACGGCCGCTACACCCTTCCCCTGCACCGGCCCGAGCCCGCCGCGCGGCCGATGGGCTCGACCGAACTCGCCGCCTGGGCCGAGGAACAGATCGCGGCGGTGTACGCCCGGCTCTAGGCTGATCCCCGATCCGGCTACCGATCGGGAGGACGACATGGCGACCGCACTGGTCAAGGGGCAGAACGGGGCGCTCCCCGCGGGGCCGGTTACGGTCGAGATCCGCTCGGCCGCGGCGGCCGATATCGCCGCGCTGCTGGTGACCGAGACCGGGAAGGTCCGCTCGGACGCCGACTTCGTCTTCTTCAACCAACCGCAGGCGCCCGGGGTTTCGCTGCGCGACGGCGCGCTGACCGTCGACCCGGCGCAGCTGCCCGCGGAGATCGCGCAGGTGCGGGTGGTGCTCACCCTGGACGACCCGGCGGGCCGGTTCGGCGAGCACCCGGCCCCGGTGGCGAGCGCGACCGGCTACGAGTACGTGGTCGACGGGCTGAGCAGCGAGTCGGTGGTGATCGCGCTGGAGCTGTACCGGCGCGGCGCGGAATGGAAGGTGCGGGCGGTCGGCCAGGGGTACGCGGGCGGCTTCGCCGACCTGGTCACCGACCACGGCGTCGCGGTGGACGACGGGGCGCCCGCCGAGCCCGCCCAGCCCGTGGCGCCCGCCGCGCCGGTGGTGCGCTCGGTCCCGGGGGAGGCGAAGCTCTCGCTGGAAAAGCGGCAGAAGCTCGACCTGCGCAAACGCGAGGTCGCCGCCGTGCTGCACAGCAGGCAGGCGGGCGATGTCAGGGCCCGGGTGGTGCTGGTGATCGACAAGACCGGCAGCATGGCCAAGCAGTACCACCGCAAGGTCGTGCACCGGGTGGTCGAGCGGATGGTGCCGATCGCCATCCAGCTGGACGACGACGGCGCCATCGAGCCCTACCTCTACGCGCTGAAATTCGCCGCGCTCCCGGCGATCGGAGTCGCGGACGTCGAGCGGTGGTGCACGACCTACCTGCACATCAACGGCGTGCACGACGGCATCGACTACGGCGCGCTCGGCGCCCGCAACGAGGAGCTGCCGATCATCGGCGAGATCATCTCCACCCTGCGCGCGGACGGCCCGCCCACCCTGGTGCTCTTCTTCACCGACGGCGGCTTCGCGAAGAAGCGCGAGATCGCCGAGCTCATGCGCACCGCGGCGCGGCTGCCCGCGTTCTGGCAGTTCGTCGGGCTCGGCACGGCGAACTACGGGCTGCTGCGCTCGCTGGACGAGATGGACGGCCGGGTCGTCGACAATGCCGGGTTCTTCGCGCTGGACGATATCGACCGGGTGGACGACGCCGAGCTGTACGCGCGGCTGCTCGGCGAGTTCCCGGACTGGCTGCGCGCCGCGCGCGCGGCGGGCATCGTGCGCTGAACCGCCCGGCTCAGCCGATGACGGCGTTCATGATGGTGCCCGCGCTGGTGGCGACGACGCCACCGATCATGGCGCCCGCCACCATCTTCGGCGACTCCAGCCCGCCGCCGGTCCACTTCTCCCAGGCGAACTTGCCGCCCGCGAAGATGATCGCGACGATGCCCGCGAGCAGGACGAACCAGGTGAAGTAGCGGACGAGCTGCAGGAACTTGTCGGAGATCGGCGGCGCTTCCGGGCTGGGGTTACCGATCTGCGCCAGCGTGTCGTACAGCGCCAGCGTGTCGAGGGCGGAGGCCATGATCATGGTCTGCTCACTCCGGATCGTGGGTCAGGGCGGGGACACTTCTGTGGAATCGTATCCGGTCGCCGGGGTCGATGTGCCACGTCCGGCTCGAGACGGCGCGCGTCGTGGCCGTTCGGTGCCGCTGCCCGCGGCGGGCAGCGGCGGGGCTGGGGCAGCGCTGGGGCGCCCGGGGCAGCGCTGCGGCCCGCGGCGCTGAGCGGCGGCGGGGCGGGCCGGAGCCGTATCCTCGACGGGTAGCGAATTGTCCGTGGGCAGAACGTGTCCTGGAGAGGGGAGTGCAGCCGTGAGCATCATCCTGGCGTCGGTGGGGGACGCCGTCGCGACGTTGGCGCAGGTGGGGAACCCGACGCCGGAGGCGCCGCCGCTCTCCGACAAGATCATGCAGTTCGTCCGGTACATCACCTGGTTCGCGCTGCTCTCCGGCATCATCGCGATCATCTACGCCGGTGGCCGCTTCGCCTGGGAGAAGTGGAGCGGCAGCGGGCTGCAGTCGCCGAAGCAGATCGCGGGCGCCATGATCGGCGGCGTGGTCGCCACCAGCGCGGGCACCATCATGAACGCGGTGCTCAGTATCTGAGCGCCCGTCAGATCCGGGCACCCTTGGCCCGGTTGCAGGCCCGGCACAGGATCTGCAGGTTGGCGGCGCTGGTCGCGCCGCCCCTGCTGATCGGGATGATGTGGTCGAACTCCAGGTAGTGGCCCTCGCCGCACTCCACGCAGCGGCCGCCGTCGCGCTGCCACACCGCGGCCTTCACCTCCTGCGGCACGCTGCGCGAATCGCGCTGCCCCGGGCTCAGCACCAGCCGCTTCGCCACCCGCAGCGCGCCCTCCAGCACCGCGGCCACGTACTCCGGGTCGGCGACGGTGAAGGTGGCGCCGCCGCGCGCCGAGGTCGCCGCGACCACCACGTCGCCGCCCTCCGCCCGCACCGAGACCACCCGCGCCCACGGCAGCTCGGTGCCGATGCCGTGCCCGGTGAAGCGCAGCTTCTTGTTGCTCGCGATCAGCCTGCCCTCGGTGCGGCGCGGGCCGCGGGCCAGCATCCGCAGGTGCACGGCGGGCAGGTCCAGGTGCACCGCCTCCTCGGGGTCGAGGTGCAGCCCGGGCGCGCGGACCAGCGGCAGCTCGCCGCCGCGCAGCCCGCTCAGGGTGTGGCCGCGCCGCATCCGGCGGCGCAGGTCGTCGATCAGCGGGCCGCCGAGCCGGAGCTCGGTGACGGCGTGCTCGAAGGAGGCGAGTTCCTCGTCGTTCACCTCGCCGTCGGCGAAGGCGAAGGTCACCAGCCGCTCCACGTGCGCGATCCCGTTCTCGCGCAGCAGTTCGCGCCCCCGGTGCTCCTCGATCCGCTGGTAGCGCAGCGCGGCGAGCAGCTCGACCCACTCGGCGCCGTCCAGCCCCGCGGTGGCCAGCACCCGGCGGGCCCGCGCCTGCCACTGCGCGAGGTACTCCGCGACCCGCTGCTCGCAGCTCCGGCACGGGGCGACCCCGCCGAGCATCCGGCGGCGCAGCTCGGCGCCGCAGCGCGGGCAGCGCCGGGAGCCCGCGGGCACGTGCACGGCGGTCTCGGCGGTCCAGCCGGTGCCGTCCCACCAGCGCAGCCGGGTGCGGTCGTCCGGGTCGGGGTGCCAGTCCGCGCGCTCCGGTGCGGGCGGCGGTGGCGGCGGCAGCGCCCGGTGCGGGCGGGTGAGCTCGGGGCCGCGGCGATCGGATTCGGCGACGGCGACGCCGAATTCGGTGACCAGCCCGGCCAGCCCGCTCGCCCAGCCCTGCCCGACCGCGCGGAACCGCCAGCCGCCGTCGCGCCGGTAGAACTCGCCGAACATCAGCGCCCGCACCGGCTCCGCGCCGGTGACGGCGAACCGGGCGACCGGGCCGCTCGCGTCCAGCACCTCCAGCACCAGCCCGGACATCTCGGCGAAGGTGCCGTCGTCCAGCGCGCCGCCGATCACGATGCGCCGCACCGCCGCCTCGGTGCGCGGCAGCGAGACGCTGAGCCGCGCGGTGTGCGGCTCCGGCTGCTGATCCAGCGTGACGGCCTGGGAGAGGTGCCGCGGTGCGTTGAAGAACACCAGATCCCGATCCGTGCGGACCACGTCGCGCTCGTCGAGCAACAGCGCCAGCCCGTCCATCGCGTGCTCGGAGCGCCACGAAATCACCACGGCCAGCAGCGAAGCCGGGACCTCCGTGTGCGCGCCCCTGCTCAGCTCCGGTGTGGTGGATCGTTCCATGGTGAAGGGAACTATGCCACGGGGCACCGACACCTCCGGCACGGCGGGAACGGGCACGGAGGGTTCGGCCGTGCCGTCCGGCCCGAGCCGGAGTACGGTGGCTGCGGATTCGCCGAGCATCAGGAGATCAGCATCGTGGCCAGCCCTGCCCTGTCGCCCGCGCCCCCGACCCGGGCAGACCGGTGCACCGGGGTGGTGAGCTGGTTCGACGCCGCCAAGGGGTTCGGCTTCCTCACCGCCGACGACGACCCGGCGCCGGTCTTCGTGGAGTACACCGGCATCGAGGGCCCCGGCTACCGCACGCTGCACGCCGGGCAGCCGGTGAGCTTCGTCCGCACTGCCGGGCCGCGCGGTCCGGAAGCGGGCGCGGTCCGCGCAGCGGAGTAGCCGGGTTACGCGGGTGACAGCGCGCAGGCGCCGGGAAGTACGCGGAGTAGTGGCCCGCCCGCGCTGGACGCGTGCGAGGGCACGGAGTAGCCGAGACCAGTGCGCGAAGGCCGCGGATCAGCCGCGGACCGGCGCCGGGGCCAGGGCGCGATAGGCAGCCGCTGCCTTGAGCACCATCTCCAGGTACTCCGCCTCCGGGTCGGAGCCGAGCACGATGGCGCCGCCCGCCCCGATCCGCCACCCGCCCGCGCTCCGCACCGCGGTGCGGATGACGATGTTCAGGTCCGCGGTGCCGGAGACGTCCAGGTACCCGATGGTGCCGGAGTAGACGCCGCGCGCCTCGGTCTCCAACTCGTCGATGATCTCCATGGTGCGCAACTTCGGCGCACCGGTCATCGAGCCACCGGGGAAGCAGGCGCGCAGCACCTCCACCGGCCCGGCGTCCGGCCGCAGCGTGCCGCGCACCGTGGAGACCAGCTGGTGCAGCGTCGAGTACGACTCCACCGCCATGAGCTCGGGGACGTGCACGCTGCCGATCTCGCAGACCCGCCCCAGGTCGTTGCGGAGCAGGTCGACGATCATCAGGTTCTCGGCCCTGGTCTTGGGGTCGCCCGCCAGCTCCCGGCGCAGCAGGTCGTCCTCGGCCTCGGTCGCGCCGCGCGGCGCGGTTCCCTTGATCGGCTTGCTCTCCACCGTGCCGGTCCGGTCGATGCGCAGGAACCGCTCCGGCGAGGAGCAGGCGACCTCGAGCTCGCCGAAGCGCAGGTAGGCGGCGTACGGCGCCGGGTTGCAGCGACGGAGGGTGCGGTAGAGCGCCAACCCGTCGCGCTCGTCCGGCACCCGCGCCGCGTCGGTGAGGCAGATCTCGTAGGACTCGCCCGCGTGCAACCGCTGCAGGCACACCGCGATGTCGGCGAGGTAGCGCTCGCGGCCGCGGCCGAGCAGCGGGGCGATGGCGGCGGGGTCGGCGGGGATGCTGAGCGGGGCCGGGTTGCTCCAGGTCGGCAGCGCGCGCAGCGCCGCCTCGGTGTCGGCGAGCCAGGCCGCGGTGGATTCCGACTCCAGCGCCAGCAGGTGGGTGCGCGCGGCGACGTGGTCGACCACCACCATGCGGTCGGCGAAGACCCACTGCGCGTCCGGCGTCTCGGCGGTGTGCGCCGCGCGCCCGCCGCACTCCGCCTTCATCTCGTAGCCGAGGTAACCGACGTAACCGCAGGCGAAGTCGAACGGCAGCGGCGGCCGCTGCATGTCGGAGCGCCTGCGCAGCTCGCTCGCCAGGTACTCCAGTACGCTGCCCGGCACGTGCCGCACCCCCGCCGCGGACTCCACCCGCACCGCGCCCGCCCCCACCCGGTACCGCACCACCTCGGCCAGCGGGCCGCTCGCGTCGCCGAGGAAGGAGAAGCGGTCCAGGCCGGGCTCGACGTGCTCGCTGTCCAGCCAGAAGGCGGTGCGGGAGTCGGCGTACAGCCGCAGGAAGATCGCCTCGGTGTCGATGGCGCGCGGGATCGCGATGTGCCGCAGCGTGTATCGCGGCCACCGCGGTGCCCCGACCCGATCTCCGCCCGGCACGGTGCCCCGCCCCGGCTCGCGTCGGACGGCGGCACCGCCGGTCGGCCCCGGCTGCGCCGAGCCGCCGTTCTCCGCTCGGTTCACCGGTGGCGCGAATCGGCCGCGCACACCGGGCAGCGCCGCGGTCTCCCCGGGCCGCCCGCGCGGCGCGGCGCGGGTGCCGTCCGCGCGCACCGCACCGCCCCCACCGGCGGAAATCCCCACTTTCCTGGTAAGTTCCGCGAAGTTCCGCAGCAGCACCGCACCGAACTCGCTCGCCACCGACTCCGGATGGAACTGCACCCCCCACTGCGGCCGATCCAGCCGCCGCACCCCCATGACCACCCCGTCCGCGCTGCGCGCCGTCACCGCGAGCGAATCCGGCAGCGGCTCCCGCGCCGCCAGCGAGTGGTACCGCACCGCGGTGAACTCCGCGGGCAGCCCGGCGAACAGCCCGTCCCCGTCGTGCACAACCCGATCCGGGTACCCGTGCCGGGGCAGCGGCGCCGCCCCGACCACCCCGCCCGCCGCCACCACGATCCCCTGGTGTCCCAGGCACACCCCGAGCAACGGCAGCGCCGCCTCCCGGATCACGGCCGCCGAGATCCCGACGTCCCGCGCGACGTCCGGCCGCCCCGGCCCCGGCGAGATCACGATGTTGTCGAAGCGCTCCAGCTCCAGCTCGGCGAGATCGGTGACGGCGTCGTTGCGCACCACGACCGGCGGCACGCCGTTCACCTCGCCGAGCACCTGGTACAGGTTGTAGGTGAACGAGTCGTAGTTGTCGATCATGAGCGTGCGCATCGTGCCCAGAACCCTACGCCGAGCAGCGGCGGAGCAACTGGTGCCGGACGCCTTCAGTTGCACCCCCCGGCTAGGGCAGAATGTCGGCATGTCTGTGACGCAACCGACCGACGTGAAACGGGATGTGGTCGACTTCGCGGCCGTCGGAAGCTGGATGGAGGAGCAGGGGCTGCCCGGCGGCCCGTTCGAGGAGGTGGTCGCGCTCGGCGGCGGCACCCAGAACATCATGCTCAGGTTCCGCCGCGGCGGCCGCGAGTACGTGCTGCGCCGCGGGCCGGAGCACCTGCGGGCCAAGTCCAACGAGGTGATCCGCCGCGAGGCCAGGCTGCTCGGCGCGCTGAACGGCACCGACGTGCGCGCCCCGCGGGTGATCGTCGCCAACCCCGACGAATCGCTGATCGGCGCCGTCTTCTACCTCATGGAGCCGATCACCGGCTTCAACCCGCAGACCGAGCTCCCCGAACCGCACGCGAGCGACCCCGAGCTGCGCCGCGGCATGGGGCTCTCCGCGGTCGAGGCCATCGCCCGGCTCGGCGCGCTCGACTACCGCGAGCTGGGGCTGGCGGACTACGGCCGCCCGGACGGCTTCCTGGAGCGACAGGTGCCGCGCTGGCTCGGCGAGCTGGAGTCGTACGCGCAGAACGAGGGGTACCCCGGGCCCCAGATCCCCGGCGTCGAGGCGGTCGGCGACTGGCTGGACCGCAACCGCCCCGCCGAGTGGACGCCGGGCATCCTGCACGGCGACTGCCACCTGGCCAACATCATGTTCTCCTACGACGGCCCCGAGGTCGCCGCGCTGGTCGACTGGGAGATGTCCACCATCGGCGACCCGCTGCTCGACCTCGGCTGGCAGCTGGCCACCAGACCGGAGCCGGGCACCACCGGCGCCGCGCTGGTCGGGCTGCTCGGCGCCGCGGGCGGGCTGCCCACGCCCGCGGAGATGGTCGAGCACTACGGCCGCTTCTCCAGCCGCGACCTGCGCGCCGTCGACTGGTACACCGTGCTCGCCTGCTTCAAGCTCGGCATCGTGCTGGAGGGGACGCACGCCCGCGCCTTCGCGGGCAAGGCGCCGAAGCAGGTCGGCGACTTCCTGCACGCCATCACCCTCGAGCTCTTCCAGCGGGCGCAGCGGCTGATGTAGTTCTGCAACGTGTTCATGCGGTCCGCTGATCTTCGGCAGGCTAATTTCGCGTCAGCACTAGAACGTGTTTCAATCTTCTCGTAGTGTAAGGGCTGTCACAGTCAGCCATGCGCATGCGAGAGGTCGACGCGAAATGAAGACGAAGGGCGCGATCCTGTGGGGGATCGACGAGCCGTGGTCGGTGGAGGAGATCGAGGTCGGTGACCCGGTCGCAGGCGAGGTCCAGATCCAGCTGGAGACCGCCGGGATGTGCCACTCCGACCACCACATCGTGACCGGCGCGACGCCGATGCCGTCCTTCCCGGTGATGGGCGGCCACGAGGGCGCGGGCGTGATCACCAAGGTCGGCCCGAACGTCCCGGGCGACCTGGCCGTCGGCGACCACGTGGTGCTGTCGTTCATCCCCGCGTGTGGCCGCTGTCCGGCCTGCGTGAGCGGCAATATGGCGCTCTGCGACCTCGGCATGGGGTTGCTGATGGGCCAGGCGATCAGCGACGGCACCTACCGCATCCAGGCGCGCGGGCAGAACGTCATCCCCATGTGCCTGCTCGGCACCTTCTCGCCGTACATGACGGTGCACCACACCTCGGTGGTGAAGATCGACCCCACCGTCCCGTTCGAGGTCGCCTGCCTGGTCGGCTGCGGCGTCCCGACCGGCTTCGGCTCCTCCACGCACGTGGCGAACGTGATGCCGGGCGAGACCGTGGTGATCGCGGGCATCGGCGGCGTCGGCATGAGCGCGCTGCAGGGCGCGGTGCTCTCCGGTGCCTCCAAGGTGGTGGCGATCGACCCGAACCCGTGGAAGCGCGAGCAGGCGCAGAAGTTCGGCGCCACGCACGCCTTCGCCAGCATGGCCGAGGCGATCGTCCCGCTCATGGAGGCCACCGAGGGCCGGATGGCGGAGAAGGTCGTGCTCACCATGGGGGAGATGCACGGCGACTACATCGAGGAGGGGCTCACCCTCACCAGCAAGGCGGGCACCGTCGTGGTCACCTCGATGGGCCGGATGGACGCCTTCGACGTCAAGCTGAACAGCTTCCTGCTCTCCATGCTGCAGAAGACCGTCAAGGGCTGCATCTTCGGCGGCGGCAACGCCCGCCAGGACATCCCGGCGCTGCTCCGGCTGTACAAGTCCGGCCAGCTCAACCTGGACGACATGGTGACCCGCAGCTACCGGCTGGAGGACATCAACCAGGGCTACCAGGACATGCTCGACGGCAAGAACATCCGCGGCATCATCAAGTACTCGGACGCCGATCGCTGATGCACGCCGCTCCGGCCCCCGACACCGCGCGGTGTCGGGGGCCGGTCGCTTCACTAGGC
>NZ_JBHVAK010000034.1:0-72643 GCF_042667085.1 Nocardia sp. NPDC057353 | reverse complement strand
AGGCCCCACGGTGTTCGCCGTGGGGCCTTCCGCGTGTCCGGGTCAGCCCAGCTCGGCCCGGTCCGCGGCGTCGAGCGGCAGCGAGTCGTCCTTGAGGTCGACGCCGGAGCGGCCGAGCGCCCGCGCGCCCTCGATCAGGGCGGCGGTGATCTGCGCGGCGCGGTCGTAGCCGAGGCCGTCCGGCGGGTGGATGTTGGACAGGCAGTTGCGTTCGGCGTCGGTGCGGCCGGGGCGCGGGTGGTGCGTGAGGTAGATGCCGAGGCTGTCGGCGGTCGAGAGGCCGGGGCGCTCGCCGATCAGCAGGACCAGGGTGGTGACGCCGAGCGCGGCGCCGATGTGGTCGCCGAGCGCCACCCTGGCCTGGGTGGCGACGACCGGCGGGGCAACGGTGAGCGCGGGGGGCAGCCGCTTCGCCAGCGCTTCGAGCGTGGCCGGGCCGTGCTCTGCGACGGCGAAGGCGGAGAGGCCGTCCGCGAGGACGAAACCCACGTCGTACGAGCCGTTCTCGTCCCCGGAGCCGGGGAGCTCCGAGCCGGGGAGCCTGCCGAGGTCGGGGCGGCGCAGGTACTCGGCGCGGTCGCGGGCCCGGCTGGTGACCACGGCGGCCTCGCCGAGGCCGCGGGCGGCGAGGTCGGCGGTGACGGCGTCGGTGTCCAACGCGGCGTGCACGGCGTCGCGGGCGACCGAGTGCGCGGCGCGGAACTCCAGCACCCGCTCGGTCGGCAGCGCGTCGCCCGCCCGGCCCAGCCCGATCCGCGCCCTGGTGCTGCCGCGCAGCGCGGCCCAGAAGTCCGGCGCGCTCATCGCGGAGCCGCCAGCGCGCGCAGCGGCGAGGAGCCCGCGTCGACCGGGAGGATGCGGCCGCCCGCGTCGATCATGCCGAGCCCGTGCAGCCAGGTCTCGAACTCCGGCGCGGGGCGCAGCCCGAGCACCCGCCTGGCGTACAGCACGTCGTGGAAGCTCAGGCTCTGGTAGCCGAGCATCACGTCGTCGGCGCCCGGCACCGCGATCACGAAGGCGGTGCCCGCCGCGCCGAGCAGGGTGAGCAGGGTGTCCATGTCGTCCTGGTCGGCCTCGGCGTGGTTGGTGTAGCAGACGTCGACGCCCATCGGCAGGCCGAGCAGCTTGCCGCAGAAGTGGTCCTCCAGCCCGGCCCGGACGATCTGCTTGCCGTCGTAGAGGTACTCCGGGCCGATGAAGCCGACCACGGTGTTCACCAGCAGCGGGTCCAGCTCGCGCGCGACGGCGTAGGCGCGGGCCTCCAGCGTCTGCTGGTCGACCGGGCGGCCGCCGGTGCCGAGGTGCGCGCCCGCCGAGAGCGCCGAGCCCTGTCCGGTCTCCAGGTACATGACATTGCCGCCGACGGTGCCGCGGCCCAGCGCGCGCGCCGCCGCCGCGCCCTCGCGCAGCAGCGCCAGGTCGACCCCGAAACTCCGGTTGGCGCCCTCGGTCCCGGCCACCGACTGGAAGACCAGGTCCACCGGGGCGCCGGTCTCGATCAGCCGGAGCGTGGTGGTGATGTGCGCGAGCACGCAGGACTGCACGGGGATGTCGAAGCGGGTGCGGACGTCGTCCAGCAGCCGGAGCAGCTCGCCCGCGGCGCGCGGGGAGTCGGTGGCCGGGTTGATGCCGATCACCGCGTCGCCGCAGCCGAGCAGCAGCCCGTCCAGCACCGCGGCGGCGATGCCGCGGGGGTCGTCGGTGGGGTGGTTCGGCTGCAGCCGGGTGGCCAGCGTGCCCGGCGTGCCGATGGTGGTGCGGAAGGCGCTGGTCACCTCCGCGGCGGCGGCGACCGCGATCAGGTCCTGGTTGCGCATGAGTTTGGAGACCGCGGCGACCAGCTCCGGGGTGAGGCCGGGGGCGAGCGCGCGCAGCGTGGCCGCGGCGGTGTCGGTGGCGGCGACGGTGAGCAGGTGGTCGCGCAGCCCGCCGACGGTGAGCCCGGCGATCGGGGCGAAGGCGGCGCGGTCGTGCCGCTCCAGGATCAGCCGGGTGACCTCGTCGGACTCGGGCGGGACGACGGGCTCGTCCAGGATGGTGGTGAGCGGGACGTCGGCGAGCGCCCACTGCGCGGCGGCGCGCTCGGCGTCGGACTCCGCGGCGCAGCCCGCGAGCTCGTCCCCGCTGCGCCGCGGCGAGGCCTTGGCCAGCAGCTCCACCAGCCCGTCGAAGCGGTAGCCGGTGCCGCGCAGCGGCTGCGTGAAGGTGGTCACTCCTCGCTCCCTCCTCCCGGCCCTGCACCGGGTGGTCCCGATTCTCGGCCGTCGGTGTTGCCGCGGCGTTACGGGTCAGCGACGGCGGCAGACCACCGCGACGATCCGGTCGCCGAGCGATTCCGCGACGTAGAAGTGGTCGCCGCCCGCCGCGGCCGCGGCCCTGGCGATCTCCTCGACGGCGCGGTGGATGTCGCTGTGGCCGTACCGGTTCAGCGCCAGCTCGACGGTGCCGACGGGCTCGTAGCCGGTGAGGTCGGCCCGCTGGATCTCGACTGCCCTGGTGCGCCGCATTCCGTCAGGGTAGCCCCGGCACCGGCGCGCGCGAGCGGATTCCGAGCGGGGCTGCGGCAGACTGGTCCGGTGCCCGACTCGCCGCCAGCACCGTGGTTGCGCACCCTGGACGCGGCCGACTGCGTGCGGGCGGTCGGCGCGTGGCTGCGCGCTCCCGGGCTGCCGCGCCGGATCGGCCCGGCGCTGCGGGCGCACCTCGCGGCCGCTCCCGCGAGCACCGCCTACGTCTTCACGCTGCTGGTCACCTGGTGGACGCTGCGCGGGCTGGGCCCGGAGGCCGAGCGGGCGCTGATCCTCTCCGCCTCGACCAACCTGCGCAACATGGAGGAGAACCCGATCCAGGTGCTGGTGGCGTCGGCGTTCTGGACCGAGGGCGGCTTCCCGTACTGGGTGCTGCCGCAGTTCCTGCTGGTCACGGCGTTCGCCGAGCGCAGGCTCGGGACCGCGCGCTGGATCGCGCTCTTCGCGATCGGGCACGTGGGGGCGACGCTGCTCACCGTCACCGCCATCTCCTACGGCATCGACCGCGGCGTCATCCCGTACCGGGTGGCGGTGGCGCCCGACGTCGGCAGCAGCTACGGGGCGACGGCGATCATGGCGGCGATGGCGTTCCTCTTCCGCGGCGGGCTGCGGCTGGTCTGGGCCGGGACGCTGGTCGCCGTGCTGGCGGCGGCCTACTGGATCGGGCCGACCTTCACCGACTACGGGCACCTGTGCGCCGCCGGTATCGGCCTCGTCGCCGGTGCGGGGGGCAGTGCCTTCCAGCGCCGACGCGCCCGGCGCGCGCCCTGATGAGCACGGGCCGGACACGTTCGCGAATTCACACGCCGAGGGCGGCGGCGGGCGGGGGGCGGTGCAGCAGCGCGTACGCGGGCTCGGCGAGCCGCGCCGCGATCGGCCCGATCACCGCCATGAGCAGGACGTAGGCCGAGGCCAGCGCGGCGAGTTCGGTGGCGGCGGTGCCGATCCCGATGGCGAGCCCGGCGATCACCACGGAGAACTCGCCGCGCGCCACCAGCGCCGCCCCCGCCCTGGCCCGCCCCGGCGGCCGGATTCCCTGGCGGCCCGCCGCCCACCACCCGGTCGCCACCTTGGTCACCGTGCTGACGACCGCCAGCGCCACCGCCCAGCCGAGCACCGGCGGGATCGTCGCCGGGTCGGTGTTCAACCCGAACGCCACGAAGAAGATGGCGGCGAAGAGATCCCGCAGCGGCTCCAGCAGCTTCACCGCCTGCCGCGCGGTCGCCCCGGAGATGGCGATGCCGAGCAGGAACGCCCCGACCGCCGCCGAGACGTGCAGCGCGGACGCCACCCCGGCCACCAGCAGCGCGGCCCCGAGCAGCTCGAGCAGGAACACCTCGCGGTCGTCGCTGGCCAGCAGCGCCGAGACCTGCCGCCCGTAGCGCAGCGCGAGCAGCAGCACCACGGTGACGCAGGCCAGCGCGGTGCCGAGCGCACGCAACCCGCTGAGGACGCTCAACCCGGCCAGCACGGTGGTCAGGATCGGCAGGTACACCGCCATCGCCAGGTCCTCGAAGACCAGCACGGAGAGCACCACCGGGGTCTCCCGGTTGCCGAGCCTGCCCAGGTCGGCGAGGACCTTGGCGACGATCCCGGAGGACGAGATGTAGGTGACCCCGGCCATGGTGATGGCGCCGGTGGCGCCCCAGCCGAGCAGCAGCGCCACCACCGCGCCCGGCGTGGCATTGGCGACCAGGTCGACCAGCCCGGCGGGCCAGGAGCGGCGCAACCCGGTGACCAGCTCCGGCGCGGTGTACTCCAGCCCGAGCAGCAACAGCAGCAGCACGACGCCGATCTCGGCGGCCAGGTGGCCGAAGTCGTTGGCCGCGCTGAGCTCCGCGAACCCGCCCTGCCCGAAGGCGAGCCCGCCGAGCAGGTAGAGCGGGATCGGCGACATCCCGGCGCGCCCGGCCACCCGGCCCAGCAGACCGAGGACGAACAGCACCGCACCGAGCTCGAGCAACGCGAGCGCGGTGCCGTCCATCGGCTATCCGTGCGTGAGGATCTTCGCGGCCGCGTCGAGCCCCTCGGGCGTTCCGACGACCACGAGCAGGTCGTCGGCACCGAAGGTGAAGTCGGGGCCGGGTGAGGGGTAGACCTGCCCCGCTCGCATCACGGCGACGATCGACGCCTTGGTGCGGGTGCGCATGCCGGTCTCCCCCAGCGAGCGGCCCTCGTACGGGGAGTCCGCCTGGATCGGCAGCTGCCTGGTCAGGATGCCGGGCATGTCGCGGTGATCCTCGCGCAGCTGGGCGACGAGCTGCGGCGCACCGAGCAGGTTGGCCAGCACCGCCGCCTCGTCCGCCGAGAGCGGGATCTCGGCGGCGCAGGCGTCCGGGTCGTCCAGCTTGGAGACGATCAGGTCGATGCCGCCGTCGCGGTGGTCGACCACCCCGATCCGGCGGCCGGACCGGGCCTGGAAGTCCTTGCGCACCCCGATCCCGGGCAGCGCGGTGACATCGACGTTCACGGGTTCCAGCGTAGACCTGCCGACGGCGCTCGGTCATACGGACCGTCCGGCTCGTCCGTTCGGCGGATTCCCCGCGCGCGCAGCTGTGCTGAGATGGGAACTCGGAGCACGACCCGATCCGGACGGAGTGGCTGGTGCGGCTGCACAGAGCGGGGGAAACGCGGGGGCGCACGACCATCCGGCGCCGCTGGGAGGCGATGACGCCCGCGACGCGGGACACCGCGGTCGCGGTCACCACCTGCCTGATCGGCACCGCGCTGCTCGTCTCCGGGCTCTACCCGTTCACGCCCGCGGCCACCGAGGCGCCGCTCGCCTGGCGCTTCGGGCTGGTGCTGCTGCTCTGCGCGGCCTCGCTGCTGCGCCGCCGGGCGCCGATCGCCGCGCTGCTCTTCGGGCTGATCCCGCTGGGGGTCGACCTGGCGCTCGGCCCCACCATCCCGGTCTGGCTCATCTACTCCGACCTGATCTACGCGGCGGTGCTGTACGCCCGGCGGGAGCGCGCCTGGGTCGTCGTCGTCGCCTGCGGCGGGCTGGCGCTGCTGCTCATCGCGGCGACCGCGGTGCTCACCCGCGACCTGCGCGCGACGGCGGTCGCGGCCACCCTCGCCTTCGCCTTCGTCGCGACGCCGGTCTGGTGGGGCTCCTCGGTGCGCCAGCACCAGGAGATCGCCGACACCGCACGGGCGCGGGCGGCGGCGCAGCAGCGGGTGGCCGAGCTGGACCGGATGGCGGCCGTCGCCGACGAGCGCCGCACCATGGCCCGCGACCTGCACGACGTCGTGGCCGGGCAGCTCTCCGCCATCGCCATCCAGTCCGAGGCGGCGCTCGGCATGCTGGCCAGGGGGCAGGCCGACCCCGCGCTGGCGGGCATCGTCGGCTCGATCCGGGAGCACAGCGTCGACGCGCTGCGGGAGATGCGCACCATGATCGGGTTGCTCGGCCGGGACGACGGCGGCGCCGACGACCGGACCGCCCCCGGCGGCCTCGAGCAGCTGCCCCGGCTGGTGGCGACCGTGCGCGCCGCCGGACTCGCGATCGCGCTCGACGACCGCCGCCCGGCCGGCGCGCTGCCCGCCGCGGTGGACCAGGCCGCCTTCCGCATCGCGCAGGAGGCGCTGACCAATGCCATGAAGCACGCCGCCGGTGCGCCGGTGCGGATCGAGCTGGCGGCCGACCCGGCGGCGCTGCGGCTGCTGGTGCGCAACCCGCTGCCGCCCGGCGGCCCCGCGCCGACCGGGACCACCCCGCGCGGCCTGCTCAACATGCGCGAGCGGGCCGCCGCGCTCGGCGGGCACCTCGACGCCGGACCGGACGGCGACCACTGGGAGGTGCGCGCCGAACTCCCGCTGCGCACCGCCGCGGCAGCGGGGATCGGGCGGTGACCGTGCCGACGCGGCTGCTGATCGCCGACGACCACGGCGCGATCCGGGCCGGGCTGCGGATGATCCTGGCCGCCGAGCCCGATCTGGAGGTGGTCGGCGAGGCCGCGGACGGCGAGGTCGCGGTGGCGCAGGCGCGCGCGCTGCGCCCGGACGTGGTGCTCATGGACATCCGGATGCCCGGCATGGACGGCATCAGCGCCACCGAGCGGATCACCGCCGACGGCAGCGCCAGGGTGCTCGTGCTGACCACCTTCGACCTGGACGACTACGTCTTCGGCGCGCTGCGCGCCGGGGCGGCGGGCTTCGTGCTCAAGTCCGCCTCCGGGCCTGCGCTGGTGCGGGCGGTGCGCGCGGTCGCCGCCGGGGACGGCGTGCTCGCCCCTGAGGTCACCCGCAGCGTGATCGCCGCCGCGGCCGCGAGCGGCGGCGCGGGGACCGCCGAGCCGCCCGGGCTGGCCGAGCTCACCGAGCGCGAGCGCGAGGTGCTGGCCTGCCTCGGCGACGGCCTGTCGAACGCGGAGATCGCGGCCCGGCTCTTCATCGGCGAGACCACGGTGAAGACGCACGTCTCCCGGGTACTGACGAAGCTCGGCGTGCGCTCCCGCGTGCAGGCCGCCATCGTCGCGCGCGGCGTGCGCTAACGCGCGAGCGGCGCGAAGACGCCCGCGTCGTCCGGCCGGTACTCGTCGATCGCGGTCACCGCGCCCGCGGGCAGCGGGCCGTAGAGGTGCGGGAAGAGCATGGACTCCGGGTCGGTGGGGACCCCCGGCTCCCACTGCACCGGTGCGCCGAGCCGCGCCGGGTCGATCCGGAGCAGCACGAGATCCCGTCGGCCGGAGAACAATCGGTTGGCGGGCAGGTGCACCTGCCGCGGGGTGGAGAGGTGCACGAACCCGACCGCGTCCAGCGAGGCCGGGCGCAGCTCCCCCGACCTCCGCGCCGCCAGCCATTCCGCCAGCGTGCAGAGGTGAACCAGGGTGTGAGTGTCATAGGTCACGGGTAGTCTCCCGATAGACAACTGGATCGGACTGTTCGAGTACGGGATTCACGTGCGTTCGGACGCGGAGCGGGAGTGTTCGCCCACGGCGGAAACCCCTGGTCGTGTTATCGAAAACACATCGGATACTCACCGGGAACAAACCCCGGGCCCCGAACGTCTGTCAGAGTAGTCATACCACTGCTGGGAAGTAGCGGATGTGAGCCCGCGGAGTGACCACGGGCCCGACACCAGGTGAACGGACTGTGTGCCGGAAGCCAGGACGGAGGAGTCATGCCAGGAACCCTGACCAGCACCCCACTGACCGCGGTCGATCGCTGCGACCGGTGCGGGGCGGCTGCCCGAGTGCGTGCCGTTCTGCCCGCGGGTGGAGAGTTGCTCTTCTGCCAGCACCACGCGAACGAGCACATGGAGCGCCTGCGCGAGCTGGACGCCGTGATCGACACGGAATCCGCTCCCGCTCTGTAGACCCCGTCCTCGCGTCCGACACAACAGCATCCGACAATAGAATCCGCGACAGCGGGCGATCCCCTCCGGATCGCCCGCTGTTCTGGTTTCCGGAGGTCACGGCCGCTTTCCGCGCAGCAGGATGCCCTCGACGAGCACGTTCAGGCCGTACTCGAAGTCACCGTCCGGGTCGCCCGGCGCCTGGTACCGCTCCCCCACCGCCGCCCCGACCCGCGCCGCCGTCGGGAACTCGCGCTCCGGCATGACGGCGGCGAGCAGCGGGCCGTGCGCCGCCCACCAGGCCGCGTCGTCCCCGGCCCGGCGCGCGGCCACCGCCGTCCCCGCGTTGCCGGTGGCGAACTCGGTCAGCACGCGCACCGCGCGGTCCGTGGCGACATCGTCGAGGCCGAGCCCGGCCAGTGCGCTCAGGTGCCGGTCGTAGCGGCGCAGCCTGCCCGGGCCGAGCACCAGGCGCCACGGGGAGACCTCCAGCAGCCAGGGGTGCGCGAGCAGCTCGGCGCGCACCTGGCGGGCCACCGCGGCGAGGCGCGCGCGGGGGGCGGCGTCCGGGAGCGGGGCGTCCGCGGCGGCGAGCTCGTCCACCATGGCGGCGATCAGCTCGTCCTTGCCCGGGACGTAGGTGTACAGGCTCATGGGGCGCAGCCCGAGCTCGGCGGCGACCGCGCGGATGGAGACCCCGGCCAGGCCGTCCCGGTCGGCCAGCGCGATCGCGGCGGCGATCACCGCGTCCACGTCCACCGCGGGGCGGGGGCCGCGGGCGGTGCGGCGCGGAGGGAGGTGGCGCCGCCACAGCAGGGCCACGAGGCGCCGGGCGCGCTCGTCGGCGGTCGGCTCGGCCACGGCACCCCTTTCCGGGAACAAATCCCGTACGGTGTACGTTGTCGATTTCTCGTACACCATACGTTGTTCTTCGAGAGGGGTCGTACCCTGTCCGCACTGCAGGCCACCTATCTGCCCGACCGGCACCTCGTCGCGCTGTGGACCCGCTCCGGCGCGCCGCCGGACGTCGGGGAGCGGGAGACGCTGCCGCTCGTGCTGCCGGGACCGGACGGCCTCGCGGTCACCGAGGTCGACTGCGCGCTGCTGACCCCGGACGAGTTCACCGCGGGCGCGCGGACCGGTGCGCCCTCCTACGCGGCCCTGGCCGCCGCGCTCGCCGATCCGGCGTGCACCCCGGCGCTGCCGCCCGCGGCGCACGCCGTGCCCAATGCCACCGGCACCGCGGTCCTGGCCCCGGAGCGCGCGCTGGCCGTCGCCAGGGAGACCGCCGCCGTCACGGCGCGGCTGGCGGGCCGGTTGCGGGCCGACCTGCGGCCGTACCAGGCGCGCGGCATCGGCTGGCTGCACGAGACGGTCGCGGCGCACGGCGGGGCGATCCTGGCGGACGAGATGGGGCTGGGCAAGACGGTGCAGGCCATCGGCTTCCTGGCCGACCGGGCGGCGGGCCCCGCCCTCGTGGTGGCGCCGACCTCGCTGGTGGGCAACTGGATTCACGAGATCGGCCGCTTCGCCCCTGAGCTGACGGCGCGCGCGTGGCGCGGCGGGGCACCGGTGGCCGAGCCGGGCACGGTGCTGGTCACCGGTTACCCAACGCTCCGGCTGCACCACCGCAGGCTGACCGGATTATGCTGGGAGACCGTCGTTTTCGACGAGGCGCAGGCGCTCAAGAATCCGCGCACGCAGGTGGCGGCGGCGGCGCGCGGGCTGGAGACCGCGGCGCGGGTCGCGCTCACCGGCACCCCGGTGGAGAACGACCTGGACGAACTCTGGGCGCTGCTGCACCTGGTGGCGCCGCGGCTCTTCGCGCACCGCAGCCAGTTCCGGCGGCGCTACGCCAAACCCATCGCCGAGGGCGACGCGGGCGCGGCCGCCCGGCTGCGCGACGCCATCGAGCCGGTGCTGCTGGCCCGCCGCAAGACCCAGGTGGCGGTCGGGCTGCCCGCCAAGATCCACACCGACCTGCTCTGCGACCTCACCGCCGAGCAGGCGGCGCTCTACGACCGGGTGCTGGCCGAGGCCGCGGACACCGGGTTCGGCACCGGGCTGCAGCGGCACGGCCGGGTGCTGGCGGCGCTCACCGCGCTCAAGCAGGTCTGCGACCACCCCGGGCTGCTCACCGGCGACCTGGCCGAGATCGCGGGCCGCTCCGGCAAGATCGACCTCTGCACCGACATCGTGGCGGCCAACCTGGCCAACGATGCCCCCACCCTGCTCTTCACCCAGTACCGCGGCGCGGGCGAGCTGCTGGTCCGGCACTTCGCCGAGACCTTCGGGCTCGCCGTCCCCTTCCTGCACGGCGGGCTCGACCGCGCCGCCAGGGCCGCGATCGTGCGCGACTTCCAGCACCGGGACGGCCCGCCGGTGCTGGTGCTGAGCCTGCGCGCGGCGGGCACCGGGCTCACCCTGACCCGCGCCGCCGACGTGGTGCACGTCGACCGCTGGTGGAACCCGGCGGTGGAGGCCCAGGCCACCGACCGGGTGCACCGGATCGGGCAGACCCGGACGGTCACCGTCACCACGCTCACCACCGCCACCACCGTGGAGGAGCACATCGCCCGGCTGCACGACCGCAAGGCGGCACTCACCGACCTCGGCGACAGCGCGGGGATCGCGGCGCTGGCCAGGCTGGACGACGCCGGGCTGATGGCGATCCTGCGCCGGTCCAGGGAGGCGGAGTGATGGCGGAGAACGAGTTCGGGTACACCCGGTGGGGCATGGACTGGGTGCGGCTCGCCGAGCCGCTGCGCAGCACCCGGCCGGAGCCGCTGCTGCCCCGCGCGCGCAGCATCGCGCGCAACGGCGGGGTGCGGGCCGTGATCGACGGCCGGGTGGTGCGGGCCACCATCCAGCGCGGCGGCCAGGCGTCGGTGACGCACCTCGAGGTGGCGGCGCCCGGCCGGGACGCCCGCGCCGCCGTGGCCGGGCTGGTGCCCGACCCCGCGCTGCTCGGTGACGACGCGCACGCGGCGCTGCGCGCGGCCGGGATCGACCCGGCCCCGGTGCTCGCCGCCACCGACTGCTCCTGCGCCGCCAGGAAGGAGCGCTGCGTGCACCTGCTCGCGCTCTGCTACGAGCTGGCCAGGCAGGTCGACGCCGACCCCGCGCTGGCGCTTCGGGTCGGCGGCTTCCTCGACCCCGCGTCCGGCGAGCCGGAGGACGTCGCCGCGGCACCACGCCGCTGGATCCCGCTCGACGCGATGGACGCCGAAGGCTGGTTCGACGCGCCGCCGTGAGCACCGCCGGGTACCGGTGCGCCGGACCTCACGTGCCGAGACGGTGTCCCTCCGGCGGTACCGGCGCGACCATCGCTACCGCGGCCGCCTTGCCTGCGGCAGGGCCGCGGCGACCGCACTATCGGCGGCGCAGCGCCGCGATCCGCTCGTGCAGCTGGTCGGCGCTGGCGAGCGCGGTGGGCGGCCCCCCGCACTCGCGGCGCAGCTCGCCGTGGATCACCCCGTGCGGCTTGCCGGTGCGGTGGTGGTGCATGGCGACCAGGCTGTTCAGCTCGCGGCGCAACCCGCCGAGCTGGTCGGCGGTGGCGACCCGGTCGGCGGCGGCCGCGGCCTGCGGGGCGGGATCGGGGACCACCGGCGCAGCGGCCGAGCGCTCGGCCACCTGCTTGGACTGCCGCTCGCGCAGCAGCGCGCGCATCTGCTCCGCGTCCAGCAGCCCGGGGATGCCGAGGTAGTCGGCCTCCTCCGCGCTGCCGGTGAAGGTGGCGGTGCCGAACGAGGAGCCGTCGTAGATCACCTGGTCCAGCTCGGCGTCGGCGGCCAGCGCGACGAACGGCTTCTCCTCCTCGCCGGGCTCGTCGTGCTGCTTGTTCGCCTGTTCCAGCAGCGCGTCCTCGAGCCCCTCGGCCTGCCGGTGCGGCTTGCCGATGACGTGGTCGCGCTGCAGCTCCAGCTGGGCGGCGAGGTCGAGCAGCACCGGCACCGAGGGCAGGAAGACGCTGGCCGTCTCCCCCGGCTGCCTGGCGCGCACGAACCGCCCGATGGCCTGGGCGAAGTAGAGCGGGGTCGAGGCGCTGGTGGCGTAGACCCCGACCGCGAGCCGCGGCACGTCGACGCCCTCGGAGACCATGCGCACCGCCACCATCCACGGCTCGTCGCCCGCGGCGAAGCTGCCGATCCGGGCCGACGAGGTGGGGTCGTCGGAGAGCACGAGCGCCGGTCTGCGGCCGGAGATGTGCTCCAGCAGCTCGGCGTAGTCGCGGGCCCGCTCCTGGTCGGTGGCGATGACGAGGCCGCCCGCGTCCGGCATGCCGGAGCTGCGCAGCTGCCGCAGCCTGGTGTCGGCGGCCTGCAGCACCTTGGACATCCAGTCGCCCGCCGGGTCGAGCGCGGTCCGCCAGGCGCGCGCGGTGTGCTCGGCGTTCAGCGGCTCGCCGAGCCGGGCGCTGTACTCCTCGCCCGCGCTGTCCCGCCAGTGCGCCTCGCCGGAGTAGGCCAGGAAGACCACCGGGCGCACCACGCCGTCGGCGAGCGCGTCGGCGTAGCCGTAGGAGTGGTCGGCGCGGGAGCGGTCGAAGCCGGACTCGTCCGGCTCGTAGACGATGAACGGGATCTTGCTGTCGTCGCTGCGGAACGGGGTGCCGGTCAGCGCCAGCCTGCGGGTGGCGTCGCCGAAGGCCTCGGCCACGGCCTCGCCCCAGCTCTTGGCGTCGCCCGCGTGGTGCACCTCGTCCAGGATCACCAGCGTGCGCTTGTTCTCGGTGCGCACCCGGTGCTTGAACGGGTGCGCCGCCACCTGGGCGTAGGTCACCACCACGCCGTGGTAGTCGCCGGAGGTGCCGCCGGTGGTGTTGGAGAACCGCGAGTCCAGCGCGATCCCGGAGCGCGCCGCGGACTGCGCCCACTGGTGCTTCAGGTGCTCGGTCGGCGCGACCACGGTGATCTGGTCGACGGTGCGGTCGGCGAGCAGCTCGGCCGCGACCCGCAGCGCGAAGGTGGTCTTGCCCGCGCCCGGGGTCGCCACCGCGAGGAAGTCCCGCGGCTTGGCGGTCAGGTACTTGGTCAGCGCGCGCCGCTGCCAGGCCCGGAGCGCGCCCCCGCCGCCCGGTGCCCCCGCCGTCGCTCCGGCCGCCGTCGCGGCACCACCTGACCCGGTCACGTCGTAGACCCTAACGGCCGCTCGCGGCGTGTCGCCAAACCGACGCGGCGGTGGGCGACATCCGTCACAACCGGCGCGGCCACGCGGCCGCCGTCGAAGGATTCATCGCCGGGACAGCCTGCCGGTCCGGTGCGCGAGCGACCGGTGAGTAATGCTGTAAGGACCATGACCGACAACCCGCCCACCGGCTCCGAGCCGCCCTCGGCAACCGGGCAGCAGCCGGGCGCCGACCGGGCGCCGGTGCGCGCGCGGCTGCGGCACGCGGGCAGCCAGGCGTGGCGGCTGGTCGTGCGGACCGCGGTCAAGAGCTGGGACGGGTCGATCTTCGCCAAGTCGGCGGCCGCGGCGTTCTGGCAGACGCTGTCGCTGGCGCCGCTGCTGCTCGGGCTGCTCGGCAGCCTCGGCTACGTCGGCGGCTGGTTCGGCCCGGACACGGTGCAGATCGTGGAGGGCAAGATCATCGCGTTCAGCCGCGACCTGTTCAGCCCGTCGGTGGTCGAGGAGCTGATCGAACCGACCGTGCAGGACGTGCTCGGCCGCGGGCGCGGCGCGGTGGTGTCGTTCGGCTTCGTGCTCTCGCTCTGGGCCGGGTCGTCGGCGATGGCGACCTTCGTCGACGCCATCGTGGAGGCGCACGACCAGCACGAGGCGCGGCACCCGGTGTGGCAGCGGATCTTCGCGCTGCTGCTCTACCTGCTGTTCCTGGTGGCGGCGGTCTTCATCCTGCCGCTGGTGGCGCTGGGGCCCGCGCTCATCGGGCGGGCGCTGCCGGACGGCTGGCGCGAGCCGGGGCTGCGGCTGCTCGACGGCTTCTACTACCCCGCGGCCGGGCTGCTGCTGATCATCGGGCTGACCACGCTCTACAAGCTGGCGCTGCACCGCTCGCTGCCCTGGCTGCGGCTCTTCGGCGGCGCACTGGTGGCCGCCGTCTTCTTCATGGCGGCGAGCGAGCTGCTGCGCCGCTACCTGGCCTGGGTCACCGCCTCCGGGGTCAGCTACGGCGCGCTGGCCACCCCGATCGCCTTCCTGCTCTTCACGTTCTTCCTCGGCTTCGCGGTGATCCTGGGCGCCGAGTTCAACGCCGCCGTGCAGGAGCTGTGGCCCGCCCGCGGGTCGCGGCTCGACCGGACCAAGGAGTGGCTGGCGTACCGGGTGCTCGGGAACGGGATCGTGCAGCGCCCCCGCGGGCGCCGCACCGAGCGCCCGGGCCCGCCGAAGCCCGCCCGGCGGGGCGCTGATGCGCCAGTGCCCGTCCGGCAGACCGACACGGAACCTGGGCCGGTCCGGCGGACCACCGCGGGAACCGGACCCGCCCAGCAGACGGCCGCGGAGATCGAGCCGCTGCGGCGGACGTCCGAAGAAGCCCAGCGGACGCCGCGAAACGCTGAGGTCCGGCCGGACGACACGGCATCGGGGCGGGCGGGCGCGGGCGCACCGGCCGACCGGAGCGGCGCGCAAGCGGCCGAGGAACCGCGCCCCGCCGACATCGCACCCGGGCACGCCGAACCGACCGGGGCGTGAGCGCGCCCGGTCGACGGAGTTCGGCGCTCAGTCGCCCTTGCGCAGCTGCTCGTAGACCTTCTTGCAGTCCGGGCAGACCGGCGAGCCGGGCTTGGCGGAGCGGGTCACCGGGAACACCTCGCCGCACAGCGCGACCACGTGCGTCCCCATCACCGCGCTCTCGGCGATCTTGTTCTTCTTCACGTAGTGGAAGAACTTGGGGGTGTCGTCGGCGGTCGTCTCGTCGGTGGTGGTGTCCGGCCGCACCAGGGTGTCAGTACTCACGCCCTCCATGATGCCGCACTTCACCCACCCCGGCCGATGCGCACGGCGGCGAACGGTGGAACACTCGAACACATGCACCAGCACGGCGACCCCCGAGACGCCGACGAGCGCCGCACCGAGCAGCCCGCCTCCGACTCCACCACCCGCCCCGAACGATCGCGCGGCTTCTTCACCGCGGGCAAGGACCACCCGGTCCTGATCACCGAGGCCGCGCCCTCGCTGGAGGACCAGCACCGGGCCAGGGTCCGCCGCTACACCATCATCATGGCGGCCAGGATCCCCTGCCTGCTGCTCGCCGCGCTGGCCTACAGCCTGTGGAGCAACGCGCTGATCTCGCTGCTGATCATCGCGGTCTCGATCCCGCTGCCCTGGATCGCGGTGCTGATCGCCAACGACCGCCCGCCGCGCAGCAAGGACGAGCCGAGCCGCTGGGACCGCCCGCGCCCGGCCCTGGAGTCACGGCCGCACCGCGCCGTCGAGTGACGCCGCCCGCGGGCGCGCGATGAAGGCCGAGCAGAGCGCCGCCAGCCCGCAGAGCCCGCCCGCCAGGTACCAGGCGAGCGTGTAGCTGCCCTGCAGATCCCGGATCACCCCGGCGCCCGTTGCCGCGATCGCCGCGCCCACCTGGTGCGAGGCGAAGACCCAGCCGAAGGCCACCGGCCCGTCGTCGCCGAAGATCTCCCGGCAGAGCGCGACCGTCGGCGGAACGGTGGCGATCCAGTCCAGCCCGTAGAAGATCACGAAGACCCACATGCTCGGCTCGGTCTGCGGCGCGAACAGGTGCGGCAGGATCAGCAGCGAGAGCCCGCGCAGGCTGTAGTAGCCGACCAGCAGCAGCCGCGGATCGACCAGGTCGGTGAGCCAGCCGGAGCAGATCGTGCCGACCACGTCGAAGACGCCGACCAGCGCCAGCAGCCCGGCCGCGGTGGTCACCGGCATGCCGTGGTCGTGCGCCGCGGGGATGAAGTGCGTGCCGACCAGCCCGTTGGTCGAGGCGCCGCAGATGGCGAAGCCCGCCGCCAGCAGCCAGAAGCCGGGGTGGCGCACGGCCCGCCGCAACACGGTGAGCGCCCGCAGCGCGCCGCCCGCGACCGCCACCCTGGTCCCGGCCGCGCTGCCCGCGGGGGCGCCGTAGGCGAGCCGCCCGACATCGCTCGGGTAGTCCCGGACGAAGAGCAGCACCAGCGGGACCACGGCGAGCGCGACGGCGGCCACCACCAGCGCGGGCAGCCGCCAGCCGTGCCGGTCGGCCAGCCCGGCGATCAGCGGCAGGAAGATCAGCTGCCCGGTCGCGCCCGCGGCGGTGAGCACCCCGGTGACCAGCCCGCGGTGCCGGACGAACCAGCGCGAGGTGATCGTCGCGACGAACGGCATCGACATCGAGCCGACCCCGATCCCGACCAGCAACCCCCAGGTCGCCACCAGCTGCCACGGCTGGGTCATGAAGACCGTGAGCCCGCTGCCCAGCGCCACCAGCACCAGCGCGCAGGCGACGACGAGCCGGATGCCGAAGCGGTCCATCAGCGCCGCCGCGAACGGCGAGATCAGGCCGTAGAGCAGCAGGTTCAGCGAGACCGCGGTACCGATGGTCCCGTGCGACCAGCCGAACTCGTCGTGCAGCGGATCGAGCAGGACGCCGGGCACCGAGCGGAAGGCGGCCGCGCCGATCAGCGCGACGAAGCCGACGGCGGCAACGGTCCAGGCGGGGTGCGGCCACCGGCCCGGGGCGTCCGGGCGGCGGGCGGTGCGGATCGCGGTCACCGGCAGATCCTGCCGCACCAGGGCGGCCGCCCGCGAGGGGCAGTTCCGACAGGAACCGCCGATATCCCGCCAGGCTCGACAGCGGCGGCGGCCGCGCTCTAGGGTCGGGGCGAATCGAGGCGAGGAGCTGCGAATGATCCAGTGGGTCTGGGCCTTTCTCGACCGCCCCGCCGCCGGGTTCGACGAGTCGGCCCGGTTCTGGGCGGCGGTCACCGGCACCACGGTGTCGGCGAAGCGGGGCGCGGTCTCCGAGTTCGTCACGCTGGAGCCCGCCGCGGGCCCTGGCACGCTGAAGATGCAGGCGGTCCCCGATGGCGGCCGGGTACACCTCGACCTGGACGTCGCCGACGTGCCCGGTGCGCGGGAGACCGCCACCAGGCTCGGCGCCGAGCTGGTGCTCGACCACCCGGACTACGCCGTCTTCCGCTCCCCCGCCGGGCTCACCTTCTGCCTGACCCCCGACGGCCGCGCCGAACCCGGCGAACGGCCGCCGGTGCACGGCCCCGACGGCGTCACCACCCGGCTGGACCAGGTCTGCCTCGACATCGGGGCGAGCGATATCGAGCGCGAGACCGAGTTCTGGCGCCGCCTCACCGGGCTGCCCTACCGGGTCGGCCGCCGCCCGGAGTTCGCGCTGCTGCGCGGCAGGCCCGGCCTCGGCTACGACCTGCTGCTGCAGCGGCTGGACGAGGACAGGCAGGCGAGCGCGCACCTCGACTTCGCCGCCTCCGACCCGGCGGCCGCCGCCGCACACCACGCCGAGCTCGGCGCCACGATCGTCGAGCGCTTCGAGCACTGGATCGTGATGGCCGACCCGGACGGCCACCCCTACTGCCTCACCGCCCGCGACCCGCACGGAGTCTGAGCGGCGGCGGTGGCAGAGTAGCGGCGTGCCCGACGACCTCGCCCTCCGCACCGACACCCCCGGCTCGGCGCTGACCGCGCTCTGCCCCGGCCTGCGCACCGCGCTGCAGCGGGCGCGGTACGACGCCGACACGCTGCTCGCGGTGCTCGGCCCCGCGGCGCACGCCGCGCTCGGCCGCTCCGAGCCGGTCCCGGTGCGCCGCGCCGCCCGCGGCGCGGGCGACCTCGGCACGCTGATCGCGCTCTTCCTGCTGCACGACGACGTGCGGGCCGAGGCCGCCGCCGCCGCGCTCGCGCCGGTCGAGCTCGCGGACGCCGTCGCCGCCGGGCTGCTGCAGCGCGACGGCGACGCGGTGCGCGCCGCGCTCGACCTGCGCCCGCTGGACGCGGGCGCCGGAACCCGCTGGATCATCTCCGACCTGGACGACTCCATGCGCCGCCGCACCCTGACCGAGGAGCACGTGCTCGGCGTCGGGCACGCCTCGCTCTCGCTGCTGCGCGCCACCCCGACCGACCCGACCGGCACCGTGCTCGACCTCGGCACCGGCTGCGGCGTGCAGGCTGTGCACGCCGCGTCGTCCGCGCGCACCGTCACCGCCACCGACGTGAACCCGCGCGCGCTCGCGCTGGCCGCGGCCACCTGCGCGCTGAACGGCCTCGAGGTCGAGCTGCTCGAGGGCTCCTGGTTCGAGCCGGTGGCCGGGCGGCGGTTCGACCGGATCGTGGCCAACCCGCCGTTCGTGGTCGGGCCCGCCCGGGTCGAGCACACCTACCGGGACTCCGGGCTGGCCCTGGACGGCGCCAGCGAGCTGGTGATCTCCACCGCGCCGGAGCTGCTCGCCCCCGGCGGCACCGCCGCGCTGCTGGCCGCCTGGGTGCACCGCGACGGCGAGGACTGGCGGGCCAGGGTCGCCTCCTGGCTGCCCGCGCACGGCATCGACGCCTGGGTGGTGCAGCGCGACGTCGCCGACCCGGCGCTCTACGTCGGCACCTGGCTGCGCGATGCCGGGCTCGACCCGCGCGAGCCGGAGGCGCAGCGCCGCGCGGAGACCTGGCTCGACGCCTTCGAGGCCGATGGCGTCACCGGGGTCGGCTTCGGCTTCGTCTACCTGCGCGCCGTCGACGGGCCGACCGAGCTGCTGGCCGAGGACCTGACGCACGGCTTCGACGACCCGCTCGGCCCGGAGGCCACCGCCTGGTTCGAGCGCTCGGCCTGGCTGCGCGCGGTCGCCGCGGACCCGGAGGTCGCCTGGAACGCGCGCTTCCTCGTCCCCGACGCCACCGCACTGGAGCGGGTCGCGCTGGCCGGGCCGGAGGGGTGGGAACCGCTGGTCGCGCGGGTGCACCGGGGGGACGGTCCGCGCTGGCAGCACGAGGTGGACGAAGCCGGGATCGCGCTGCTCGCGGGAATGCGCCCGGACGGTCTGGCGTTGTCCGATCTGACGGAACTGCTCGCCCTCGCGCACGGCCCCGGTGAGACGACCCCCGAGTTCGCGAACGCGGTACTGACCCTGGTGACGGGGCTGGTCCGGCACGGTCTGGTGGTGCCGGTGTAGCCACGCACACGCGTTCTCGACGGGGCGCCCTTCTCAGGAACTTCTCAGCCGATGGTGATCGAAAGCGCAGGCCAGAGCCTGTTTACCCGGGCGGTCTCCGGGAACTTTCTCACTGTCGGTTCCGTTGACCGGAGTGAGACACCACCGACAGGAGGCAAGTCATGACAAGCCCCGCCACGACTCGTGTGCGCCCCAGCGATGCCGATATCGATGCCCAGAGCCCGGCCGCCGACCTGGTCCGTGTGTACCTGAACGGAATCGGCCGGACGGCGCTGCTCACCGCGGCCGACGAGGTGGAGCTGGCGAAGCGCATCGAGGCGGGTCTGTACGCGCAGCACCTGCTGGAGACCGGCAAGCGGCTCTCCGCCACGCGCAAGCGTGATCTGGCGGTCGTCGTCCGGGAGGGCCAGGCGGCCCGCTCGCACCTGTTGGAAGCCAACCTGCGCCTCGTGGTCTCGCTCGCCAAGCGCTACACCGGCCGCGGCATGCCGCTGCTAGACCTCATCCAGGAGGGCAACCTCGGGCTGATCCGCGCGATGGAGAAGTTCGACTACGCCAAGGGCTTCAAATTCTCCACCTACGCCACCTGGTGGATCCGGCAGGCGATCACCCGCGGCATGGCCGACCAGAGCCGCACCATCCGGCTCCCCGTGCACCTCGTGGAGCAGGTGAACAAGCTGGCCAGGATCAAGCGCGAGCTGCACCAGCAGCTGGGCCGCGAGGCCACCGACGCCGAGCTGGCCACCGAGTCCGGCATCCCGGTGGAGAAGATCGCCGACCTGCTCGACCACAGCCGGGACCCGGTGAGCCTGGACATGCCGGTCGGCAACGACGAGGAGGCCCCGCTCGGCGACTTCATCGAGGACTCCGAGGCCACCTCGGCCGAGTCCGCGGTGATCGCCGGGCTGCTGCACCGCGACGTGCGCAGCGTGCTCGCCACCCTGGACGAGCGCGAGCAGCAGGTCATCCGGCTGCGCTTCGGCCTCGACGACGGCCAGCCGCGCACCCTGGACCAGATCGGCAAGCTCTTCGGGCTCTCCCGCGAGCGGGTGCGCCAGATCGAGCGCGAGGTCATGACCAAGCTGCGCAAGGGCGAGCGGGCCGACCGGCTCCGCGCTTACGCCAGCTGATCCCGCTCCGAACAATCGAAGAAGCCTGGGCCGATCCCTCCGATCGGCCCAGTGTGCCCTCCGGGTGGTGCCGCTACTGCTGGTCGACCTGCACGTCGTAGTTCACCGTGTCGCCCTCGACGCTGGTGACGGTGACGGTGAGGCCGAGGGTGTCGCCGCCCGCGGTGAGCGTGCAGCGCATGGTGGTGCCGACGCTGCCGTTCAGGTCGCCGGGGCAGTCGATGGCATCGGGGGTCTGCCCGACCTCCTCGGCGAGCGTCTGCTGCACCGAGTTCTCCAGGTCGGCCTCGGCGATCTTCGGATCGCCGCCGATCGAGACCGAACAGGCCGAGAGCGCGCAGCCCAGCGCGAACAGGCCCGCGGTGCGGGCGAGCCGGGCCGCTCGGCCGCGGAGGCGCGCGGCGGTACGAACAGACGGGTCGGTCTTGATGCTGTGCATTGAGGTTCCCTCTCCGGTCAGACGCAGTGATCGCGACAAGATCGCCGCACCCGGGCTCGGTGTTATCCCCCCGACCCGTGCGCACCAGATTGTCCGACAAGATCGCCCGGCGCGGAGCGTTTTCCGATGTCGATCGCCCGATCGACACCCCGATGCCGGATGTTCGCTCCGGCCGCCGTCCGGTCAGGCCAACCGGCGCGGGCCGATGTCGAACCGGCTCGGCTCCGGCCCGAAGCGCGCCCTGGCGTACAGGATCGACGCCTCCCCCGGCGCGGCCAGCACCGGGTCGAAGGAGAGCTCGCGCAGCTCGGGCAGGTCGTCGAAGAGCGCCGAGATGCGCTGCGCCAGCTCGACCAGCGCCGCCTTGTCCACCCGCGGACTGGCTGGCGTGCCGGAGAGCAGCGGCGCCGCGCGCGGGGCATCGATCAGCGCGGCCGCCTCGTCCTCGGTGAGCGGAAGCGCGCGGTAGGCCCGGTCACCGAGCATCTCGATGATCAGCCCGGAGAGCCCGAACTCCAGCACCGAGCCGAACGACGGGTCGTCGGTGACCCGCAGCACGCAGCCGACCCCCTTGGTCGCCATCTTCTGCACGTGCAGCACCGGGTCGCCGCAGAGCGCGACCAGGTCCGCGTAGGCCTGCCGCACCGCCTCCGGACGCCACAGATCCAGCCGGACCCCGCTGAGATCGGCCCGCCGCCGCCACAGCTCGCCGGTCGCCTTGGCCGCCACCGGGTAGCCGAGCTCCGCCGCCGCCGCGACCGCCTCGTCCGCGCTGTGCACCTCGCGGAACTCCACCACCTCGATGCCGTAGCAGCCGAGCAGCCGCACCGCCTCCATATCGGTGAGCCAGCGCCCCTCCGGGTCGGCCGCCTGCCAGCCGCGCACCAGCTCCGCGGCGCGTTCGGCGGCGATGCCGGGCGGGCGCACCACCGCCGAGGCCGGGCGGGTGCGCCAGTCCGCGTAGCGGCGCACCCTGGCCAGCGCCAGCGCCGCGCGCTCCGGGTCGGGGTAGGACGGGATGGAGCCGCGCGCCGGGATGGCGTGCTCGCCGCGCGCGGCCAGCAGGTTCGGCAGCCCCTCCTCGGCCATGAAGGTGGTGAGCAGCGGCTTGCTCACCTCCGGCACCGCCGCGGCGGCGGCCCGGATGGCATCGGCGAACCCGGCCATGGGCAGCGGCACCGGCGGCGCGAAGACCACGATCACGGCATCCACCTCCGCGCTGCGCAGCGCCGCCACCACCGCGTCGAAGTACTCGCCGGGGGTGGCCTGCGGGCCGAGGTCCACCGGTTCCTGCTGGTCGTCGTGGTCCACCCAGCGCTCGGTGGGGCGCGGCAGCCGCGGCCGGGTGCGCTCGCGCTCGGCGGGCCGCTGCACCAGCAGCCCCTCGCCCCTGGCCGCGTCCACCGCCAGCCAGTTCAGCGCCGCGCTGTTGCCGACCACGGCGACCCGCGGCCCGGCGGGCAGCGGCTGGTAGGCCAGCAGCGCGGCGCAGTCGAACAGCTCCGAGATGGAGTCCACCTGCACGATTCCGGCCTGCCCGAAGAGATCGCGGACAATGGAGCGGTCCATGTCGCCCTCGGGGGTGGCGCGCGCCGCGAGCCTGCCGCTGCTGACCGCGACGATCGGCTTGTGCCTGGCCACCCGGCGCGCGATCCGGTTGAACTTGCGCGGGTTGCCGAAGCTCTCCAGGTACAGCAGCACCACGTCGGTGCCCGGGTCGGTGTCCCAGTACTGCAGCAGGTCGTTGCCGGAGAGGTCGGCGCGGTTGCCCGCGGAGACGAAGGTGGAGAGCCCGAGGTTGCGGGCCGCGGCCTGGCCGAGGATGGCGACGCCGAGCGGCCCGGACTGGCAGAAGAACCCGATCCGGCCGCGGTGCGGCAGCAGCGGCGCCAGCGTGGCGTTCAACGCCACCGCCGGGTCGGTGTTGGCGATGCCGAGCGCGCTCGGCCCGACCACCCGCATGCCGTGGCCGCGGGCCGCGGCCACCAGCTGCCGCTCCGCGGCGACGCCGTCCTCCCCGGTCTCGCCGAAGCCCGCCGTCAGCACCAGCAACCCCTTCACCCGCTTGGCCAGGCAGTCGTCGAGCACCGAGTCGATGGCGGCGGCGGGCACCGCGACCACCGCGAGGTCGACCTCGTCCGGGATGTCGCGCACCGTCGGGTAGGCGTGCACGCCGCGCACCGAGCGCCGGTTCGGGTTCACCGGGTACACCGGCCCCTGGAAGACCCCGGCCAGCAGGTTGGCCAGGACCACGCCGCCGACCCGGCCGGTGCCCGGCGTCGCGCCGATGACCGCGACGGAGCGCGGGGCGAGCAGGTTGCCGACGCTGCGCGCCTCGGAGGCGCGCTCGCGCGCGTCGCGCACCGAGAGCAGCGCCTCGGTGGGGTCGATGGCGAACTCCAGGTGCAGCACGGAGCCGTCGCGCGAGCGCTCCACCTGGTAGCCGGCCTCCCGGAAGACCGTCACCATCACCGTGTTCTCGGCCAGCACCTCGGCGACGAAGGTGGCGATGTCGTTCTCCGCGGCCGCACCGGCGAGGTGCTCGAGCAGCACCGAGCCGAGGCCGCGGCCCTGGTGCTCGTCGGCGACGACGAAGGCCACCTCCGCGGCCCGCGCGCCCGCGCGGTCGAGCAGCTCGTACCGGCCGACCGCGATGATCGCCTCGCCGAGCTCGCAGACCAGCCCCACCCGGTCGCGGTGATCGACGTGCGTCGAGCGGTACAGGTCCTTCGGCGAGATCCGCGGGTAGGGGCCGAAGTAGCGCAGGTAGCGGCTGCGCTCGGAGAGCCTGCCGTGGAACTCCTGCAGCCGGTCCGCGTCGTCCGGGGTGATCGGCCGCACCCGGACCACGCCGCCGTCCGAGGCGAGCACGTCGGCGAACCAGTGCTGCGGCGGCGGGGGCGGCACCGCGGGGGTGCCTGGTTCCTCGGCGAACGGCTCAGTCACGGGGATCCTCCGGGTCGAGGCCGAGCAGCCCGAAGGTGGCGCGGCGGGTGGCGAGCACGGCGGTGTCGACGGCGCGGCGGGCCCGATCGACCTGCGCGTCGCCGGTGTCGACGGCGCCCCCTGGGCCGTCCCACGGCTGGTAGCGGGTGTCGCCGCCCTCCCCCATGACCGTCGGCGGCTCCACCCGGGGCGCGATTACCCGTGCCCGCTCCCGCCACGCCTCCGGCACCGGCGTCTCCGGCGGCAGCGGCCGATCCAGCGCGGTGGCGAGCAGCTGGGTCCAGGCCCGCGGCACCACCCGGATCAGCCCGTACCCGCCGCCGCCGACCGCGAGCCAGCGGCCATCGGCGTACCGGTCGGCGAGCTCGCGCATGGCGCGAAAGGCCGCGACCTGCCCGTCCACGGTCAGCTCCAGGTCGGCCAGCGGGTCCTCGCGGTGGGTGTCCACTCCGCACTGGCTGATCAGGATCTGCGGCCGGAAGGCGGCCAGCGCGCCGGGCACCACCGCGTGGAAGCCGCGCAGCCAGGCGGCGTCCCTGGTCCCGGGCAGCAGCGCCAGGTTCAGCGCGGTGCCCTCGGCGGGCCCGGCCCCGACCTCGTCCGGCCAGCCGGTGCTCGGCCAGAGCGTCGCCGGGTGCTGGTGCACGGAGACGGTCAGCACCCGCGGGTCGCCGTAGAAGGCGCGCTGCACCCCGTCCCCGTGGTGCACGTCGACGTCGACGTAGGCGATCCGGTCGAAGCCGTGGTCGAGCAGCCAGGAGATGGCGACCGCGGCGTCGTTGTAAATGCAGAAGCCCGCGGCCGAATTCGCCATCGCGTGGTGCATGCCGCCGCCGATGCTCACCGCCCGCCGGGTGCGCCCCTCGGCGATCTCCCGCGCCGCCGCGAGCGTGCCGCCGACGATCACCGACGCGGCGTCGTGCATTCCGGGGAACACCGGATTGTCGTCCGAGCCGAGCCCGAACAGCGGCGCCGTCGGGCGATTCGGCCGCGGGGCGGATTCCGGTACGGCGTGGCGCACCGCGTCGATGTATTCGGGGGTGTGCACGCGCAGCAGGTCCGGCATTCCGGCGGGCTCCGCGCGCACCGTCTCGACACCGGAGAGCACCCCGAGTTCCCGGGCCAGCGCCATGGTGAGATCGAGCCGCGCCGGTTTCATCGGATGCTCCGGCGTCCAGGTGTAATCCAGGAAACGATCACTCCAGACGACCGTCGCGGAGGGCTCCGCCGATTCAGTGGCCATGCTCGCAACGCTAGCGGGAAGCACGGAACCCCGCGAAGCGTTGACATGCAGTAGAAATACACGGGAGTGCGTTTCCAGTGGCGTGGCCGTTCCCGGGTAGAATTCGTGTTGACGAAGGGGTGACTGGTGAAGGATCTGGTCGATACGACGGAGATGTATCTCCGTACGATTTACGACCTGGAAGAAGAGGGCGTCGTACCCCTGCGCGCGCGGATCGCGGAGCGGCTGGAGCAGAGCGGTCCCACCGTCAGCCAGACGGTCGCCCGGATGGAGCGCGACGGCCTGCTGCTGGTCGCCGGTGACCGCCACCTCGAGCTGACCGAGAAGGGCCGCGGCATGGCGGTCGCGGTGATGCGCAAGCACCGCCTCGCCGAGCGGCTGCTGGTCGACATCATCGGGCTGGACTGGCAGAACGTGCACGCCGAGGCCTGCCGCTGGGAGCACGTCATGAGCGAGGACGTGGAGCGCAGGTTGGTCGAGGTGCTCAACAACCCCACCACCTCGCCCTACGGCAACCCCATCCCCGGCCTGGACGAGCTCGGCGTGATCGGCGTGCACTCCGGCGAGGAGCAGCTGGTCCGGCTCTCCGAGCTGGCGCCGGGGCAGGTGCACGCCGTCGTGGTGCGCAGGCTCGCCGAGCACATCCAGACCGACCCGGACGTCATCGGCAACCTGCGTGAGGCGGGCGTGGTGCCGGATGCGAGGGTGTCCGTGGAGAACCGCCCCGGCTCGGTGCTGATCACGGTGCCCGGCCACCAGGGCTTCGAACTGTCCGACGAGATGGCGCACGCCATCCAGGTGAAACTGGTCTGATACGTGAAACTTCTGGTCACGGGTGGCGCGGGCTACGTCGGCGGCGTCTGCGCGCAGGTGCTGCTGGAGCGCGGGCACGAGGTCGTCGTGGTGGACGACCTGTCCACCGGCAATGCCGAGGGCGTGCCCGCGGGCGCCCGCTTCGTGGAGGGCGACATCGCCACCGCGGGCGTGGAGCTGATCGGCTCGGAGAGCTTCGACGGCGTGCTGCACTTCGCGGCGCAGTCGCTGGTGGGCGAGTCGGTGCAGCAGCCGGAGAAGTACTGGCACGGCAATGTGGTGAAGACGCTGACGCTGCTGGAGGCGCTGCGCCGCAGCGGAACCGGGCGGCTGGTCTTCTCCTCCACGGCCGCGGTGTACGGCGAGCCGGAGCAGGTGCCGATCACCGAGGAGGCACCGACCCGGCCGACCAACCCGTACGGCGCCTCGAAGCTCGCCATCGACCACGCCATCACCTCCTACGCGGTGGCGCACGGCCTCGCCGCCACCAGCCTGCGGTACTTCAACGTCGCGGGCGCCTACGGCGGGCTCGGCGAGAACCGCGTGGTGGAAACCCATCTCATCCCCCTCGTGCTCCAGGTCGCGGCCGGGCACCGGGAGTCGATCGCGGTGTACGGCACCGACTGGCCGACCCCGGACGGCACCGCCGTCCGCGACTACATCCACATCCGTGATCTCGCCGACGCGCACCTGCTGGCGCTCACCAGCTCCGAGCCGGGCACGCACCGGATCTACAACCTCGGCAGCGGCACCGGTTTCTCGGTGCGCGAGGTGATCGCGGCGGTGCGGCGGGTCACCGGGCTGGAGATCGCCGCGGTGGACGCGCCCCGGCGGGCGGGCGATCCGGCCACCCTGGTGGCGGCGAGCGAGCGCGCCATCCGGGAACTGGGCTGGCGGCCCGAGCACAACGACCTCGACGAGATCGTCTCCGACGCCTGGGAATTCCTGCGCGGCCTCGGGGCGCGGGCGCACTCGGCACCGGCCTCCGCCACCTCCTGACGCACGCCGCCGGTCACGGCCGCGGCCCCAGGTTCAGCCCGAGATCGGTGGCGGACTCGTACCCGCACGCCACCAGCCTGCGCAGCCGCGCGGGCCGGATCCCTGCGCGCAGCGACGCCTCCAGCAGCACCGCCATGGAGTGCTCGGGCAGCGCGTCCAGCGCGATGTCGAAGGCGATGCCCGCGAAGGGGCCGTCGCCGCGCAGGTAGGCGCTGTAGCCGAGCAGCGCGGCCGCTTCGGCGCGGTCGGCGCCGGTGAGGGCGCGGGTGAGCAACAGCCAGAGCCGCTCGGCCGCGGCGGCGTGCGGCCCCGCGGCGAGCGCGAACATGACGTCGCGCACCGCGCGGTCGCGCAGCGCGACCGCGATCCCGGCCAGCTCGCGGGGCAGTGGCTCCGCGCCGGATTCCAGCGCGGAGATCTGCCACAGCACGAATTCCGCGGTGCGCCTGCTGTGGTCGAGCGGGACCCCGCGGCGCACCGCCGCGGCGTAGTCGGCGCGGCCCGCCGCGGCGACGGCGGGGAGTTCGCGCTCGACCGCGGCGGCCAGCTCCGGCGCCGCGGCGACCAGGTCGGTGAGTTCGGTGCGGGAGCCGCGCAGCGGCTGCCCGGCCAGCACGTGGCCGAAAGCCACCGGGGAGTCGGCCGGGTCGGGGAGCAGCCCCGCGGCCGCGGGATCGAGCAGGTCCCGCCAGGGGGCGCCCGCGGTGAAGCCGGGGAGCGTGTAGGCGGCGCCGAGCCCGAGACCGGCGGCGGCGAGGTGCCCGGCCAGCCCGGATATCAGCGCGTGGTCGCGGTCTCCGCGGCCGGGCTCGTCGACGACGACGGCGATGATCTGCTGCACCCGCCCCGGGCCGTCGATGCCCGCGACGCACTCGGCGACGGCGTCGGCGGGCGAGCGCGGCGCCGCGCTCGCCCTCCAGGTCGAAGCGGACCACCGCGTCCACCCGCGCCGCGCCCTGCGGCACCGGCTGCCCGGGCGGCACCCGCAGCACCAGGATCACCAGCGAGCGCTCCGGCGTGAATCCGACCATGGCGGGCACGGAGGCCAGCAGCGCGCCGGGCTCACCCAGGTGGACGGTCGGCGGCTCGGAGCGGGGCGGCGGCGGATCGTCGGCGCAGCGCAGCGGCGGGCGGGCGAGCCGGGTGCGGCGCCGCCCCGGTTGCGGCGGTGCCCCGCCGCCGGGATCGGGCGGGCCGGGGAGCGAGTGCGCTGGAGTGGACATGGCGCCACTCTGCCCGCGGCCCCGCCGCCGAGCCCGGCCCCGAGCTGGGGCGGAAGAAACCCTGGGGACAACCGCGCCGCTGGGGACAACTCAGCCTGCGCGCACCCGCTCGACCGCGGTGGCGAAGAGCTCGTCCACCGGGCCCGGCTCCGGCTCGGAGCCGCCGAAGACCATCCCGGTCACGGTGATGCGCACATCCCCCACCTGCCCGATCACGGTGCGCATGGTCTGGGTGAGCGCGGCGCCGCCGCGGTCCGGCGACACCGTGCGGAGCAGCGCGAGCGCGTCGTCCGGGGCGGGCGCGGCGTCGGGGGCCTCATCGAGCAGGTCGGTCACCACGGTCGCGGCGGCGCCCGCCCGGAGCACCCGGACGTTCGCGCACTCGGCGAGCCGGGTGCGCAGCCGGGCCAGCGGCTGGTCGGTGCGGCTCAGCTCCACCGTGAGGCTGGACCTGGACTCCTCGTCGGTGCCGACCGCGACCGCAGGGCCCGCGAGCTCGGGGGGCGGGGCGCAGCGTGCCGGTTCGACGGTCGCGCCCGGGCCGACGCCGTCCAGGTCGGCCGCGGCCTGCGCGGCGGCCTCCGCGGGCAGCACCACCGCCGGGTACCCGGCGGGGAAGGCGTCCGGCGCGGGCACCAGCGCGGCGAGCTCCGCGCCGACCGGGGCGCCGATCGTGGTCTGCTCGGCCGAGCCGGGCGCGCCCGGCAGCACCGCGCCGCAGCCCGCCAGCGCCAGCACCGCGGCCGATAGCCAGCAGGCGGGCAGGAGGCGGCGCGGTGGCGGCGAGACGGGGGTCACGCCCCCACTCTGCAACACCGGGACGGCGTGTCGGGTCAGGCCACGCCGCAAATCGCAGGTGAGGAAGCGGTGTCCCCGGGTACCCCGGCAGCAGCGCGGGAATGTCCCGGCACCATTCGGGCGTTGCCGAGAGCGGGTGCGCGACGACCGGGAAAGGCCCGGTACGCGGCACGAGTTCCATGAGCGACAATGGAACAGGGTTCGCAGCACGGCAGGCGGGCGTGTGAGCCGGAGAGTTCCCCCGCCCCGGATGCGGCGGATCGCGCAGGAAGGAGTACGCGATGGACAACGAGTCGCGGATGTACGAACTGGAGTTCCCCGCTCCGCAGTTGTCGGCGCCCGACGGCTCGGGGCCGGTACTGGTGCACGGGCTGGAGGGCTTCACCGACGCGGGCCACGCGGTGCGGCTGGCCACCACGCACCTGCGGGAGAGCCTGGAGAGCGAGCTGGTCGCCTCCTTCGACGTGGACGAGCTGCTGGACTACCGGTCCCGCCGCCCGCTGATGACCTTCAAGACCGACCACTTCGCCGACTACGCCGAGCCGGAGTTGAACCTGTGGGCGCTGCGCGACACCGCGGGCACCCCGTTCCTGCTGCTGGCCGGGATGGAGCCGGACCTGCGCTGGGAGAAGTTCACCACCGCGGTGCGGCTGCTGGCCGAGCAGCTCGGCGTGCGCCGCACCGTCGGGCTGAGCGCCATCCCGATGGCGATCCCGCACACCCGCCCGCTCGGCGTCACCGCGCACTCCTCGGACCGCTCGCTGATCGGCGACCACCAGCGCTGGCCCGGTGAACTCCAGGTTCCTGGCAGCGCCTCCTCGCTGCTGGAGTACCGGATGGGGCAGCACGGCTACGAGTCGGTCGGGTTCAGCGTGCACGTGCCGCACTACCTGGCGCAGACCGCCTACCCCGAGGCCGCGCAGACGCTGCTGGAGAACGTCGCCGACAATGCCGGGCTCGACTTCCCGCTCGCCGCGCTCGGCGAGGCGGGCGCGCGGGTCCGCGAGCAGGTGAACGAGCACATCGCGGGCAACCCCGAGGTGGAGACGGTGGTGCAGGCACTGGAGCGGCAGTACGACAGCTTCGTGACCGCGCAGGAGCGGCAGTCCAGTCTGCTGGTCGGCGACGGCGAGCTGCCGAGCGGTGACGAGCTGGGCGCCGAGTTCGAGCGCTTCCTCGCCGAACAGACCGGCACCGACGACCAGGACGAGCCGGGCACCCGCTGAGCCGAGCGGCCGGGCCCGACGGCCCGGTGCGTAGGGTGGTCGGAGTGGATCTGACCGAGCTGCTCGACATTCCGGGCACCGACGCCGACGCGCTCTACGAGTCGTTCGGCGCCTGGGCCGCCGAGCGCGGCACGGCGCTCTATCCGGCGCAGGACGAGGCGCTGCTGGAGCTGGCCTCCGGCTCGAACGTCATCCTGGCCACCCCCACCGGCTCGGGCAAGTCGCTGGTCGCGGTCGGCGCGCACCTCTTCGCGCTGACCCGCGGGGTGCGCAGCTACTACACCGCACCGATCAAGGCGCTGGTGAGCGAGAAGTTCTTCGCGCTCTGCGAGCTGTTCGGCGCGGACCGGGTCGGGATGGTGACCGGCGACGCCGCGGTGAACGCCGACGCCCCGATCATCTGCGCCACCGCCGAGATCCTGGCCAACCTGGCACTGCGCGAAGGCGCGGCGGCCGAGGTCGGGCAGGTGGTGATGGACGAGTTCCACTTCTACGCCGACCCCGATCGCGGCTGGGCCTGGCAGGTGCCGCTGCTGGAGCTGCCCGGCGCGCAGTTCCTGCTGATGTCGGCGACGCTCGGCGAGGTCGACTTCTTCGCCGACGACCTGCGCCGCCGCACCGGCAATGCCACCGCCGTGGTCAGCGGGACCGAACGCCCGGTGCCGCTGACCTTCTCCTACGCCCGCACGCCGATCACCGAGACGCTGGAGGAGCTGGTCACCACGCACCAGGCCCCGGTCTACGTCGTGCACTTCACCCAGGCCGCCGCGCTGGAGCGGGCGCAGGCGCTGACCAGCGTCAACTTCGCCACCCGCGCGGAGAAGGACGCCATCGCCGCCGCCATCGGCAACTTCCGCTTCGCCGCGGGCTTCGGCCGCACCCTGTCCCGGCTGATCCGGCACGGCATCGGCGTGCACCACGCGGGCATGCTGCCCAAGTACCGCAGGCTCGTGGAGCGGCTGGCCCAGGACGGGTTGCTCAAGGTGGTCTGCGGCACCGACACGCTGGGCGTCGGGATCAACGTGCCGATCCGCACGGTGCTGCTCACCGGACTCACCAAATACGACGGCACCCGCACCCGGCGGCTCAAGGCCAGGGAGTTCCACCAGATCGCGGGGCGGGCCGGGCGGGCGGGCTTCGACACCATGGGCACCGTCGTGGTGCAGGCCCCCGAGCACGAGGTGGAGAACACCCGGCTGCTGGCCAAGGCGGGCGACGACCCCAAGAAGCAGCGCAAGGTGCAGCGGCGCAAGCCGCCGGAGGGCTTCGTCTCCTGGAGCGAGGAGACCTTCCTGCGCCTGGTCGACGCGCAACCCGAGCCCATGGTCTCGCGCTTCCGGGTGACGAACTCGCTGCTGCTCAACGTGATCGCGCGGCCGGGCAACTGCTTCGCCGCCATGCGGCACCTGCTGGAGGACAACCACGAGCCGCGCCCCGCGCAGCGCAGGCACATCCTGCGCGCCATCCGGCTCTACCGCGCGCTGCGCGACGCCGGGGTGGTGCAGCAGTTGGACGAGCCGGACCGGTACGGCCGGATGGCCAGGCTCACCGTCGACCTGCAGCGCGATTTCGCGCTGGACCAGCCGCTCTCGCCGTTCGCGCTGGCCGCCCTCGAGCTGCTGGACCGCGCGGCGCCGAGCTATACCCTCGACGTGGTCTCGCTGATCGAGTCGACGCTGGAGGACCCCAGGCAGCTGCTGATGGCGCAGCAGCACAAGGCCAGGGGCGCGGCGGTGGCCGAGATGAAGGCCGACGGCATCGAGTACGAGGAGCGGATGGAGCTGCTGGAGGAGGTCACCTGGCCCAAGCCGCTGGCCGAGCTGATCGAGCCCGCCTTCGAGACCTACCGCGCCGGGCACCCGTGGGTCTCCGAGTTCGCGCCCGCGCCGAAGTCGGTGGTGCGGGACATGATCGAGCGCGCCATGACCTTCGCCGAGCTGATCTCGCACTACGAGCTGGCCCGCTCCGAGGGCGTCGTGCTGCGCTACCTGGCCGACGCCTACCGGGCGCTGCGCCGCACGGTGCCGGAGGCAGCCCGCACCGAGGAGCTGGACGACCTCACCGAGTGGCTGGGCGAGTTGGTGCGGCAGGTGGATTCGAGCCTGCTGGACGAGTGGGAGCAGCTCACCGCGCCCGGCGCCGAGGCCGACCAGCAGCAGCTGGCCTACGGCGCGGAGGCGGTGCGGCCGATCACCGCGAACGAGCGCGCCTTCCGAGTGCTGGTGCGCAACGCGCTGTTCCGCCGGGTCGAGCTGGCCGCGCTGCGGCGCTGGGCCGCGCTCGCCGAACTCGACGCGGAGCCGGACTGGGAGGCCGAGCTGGAGCCGTACTTCGCGGAGTACGGCGAGATCGGCACCGGCCCCGACGCCCGCGGCCCGCAGCTCTTCCGGGTCGAGCAGCGCCCCGAGTTCTGGCACGTGCGACAGACCCTGGCCGACCCGAACGGCGACCACGGCTGGGCGATCGAGGCGGTCGTCGACCTCGCCGAGTCGGACGCCGCGGGCGAGGTGGTCTTCGACGAGGTCACGGTGGCCGCGGGGTGATCGACGGCTCGACCTCGCCGTACCTGGTCATCCACCCGGACCGGGCCGCGGCGGCCTACCGCGCGCTCGGCGCGGCGCTGCCGGGAGCGCGAATCCGCTACGCGGTCAAGGCGACCCCGATTCCCGCTGTGCTGCTGGCGCTCGCCGCCGCGGGCGCGGAGTTCGACGTGGCGAGCCCGGGCGAGATCGAGCTCTGCCTCGGGCTCGGGATCGCCCCGGAGCTGCTCTGCTACGGCAACACGGTGAAGAAGGCGGCGCAGATCGCGGGCGCGCACGCGCGCGGGGTGCGCCGGTACGCCTTCGACACCGCCGACGACCTGCACCGGATCGCGGAGCAGGCACCCGGCGCCGAGGTGGAGTGTCGGTTCCTGCCCGCGACGCCGCCCTCGCGCACCCCGTTCGGCAGCAAGTTCGGCTGTGCCCCCGGCGATGTCGTGCCGCTGCTGACCGCGGCCCGCGACCTGGGGTTGGTGCCCGCCGGGCCGTACTTCCACGTCGGGTCGCAGCAGACCGACCCCGCCGCCTGGCGGATCGGGCTGGAGCAGGCGGGCCGGATGGCCGCCGAGCTCGCGGCCGCGGGCATCGCCGTGGCTTGCGTGAACATCGGTGGCGGGCTGCCGATCCCGTACGCCGACCCGGCGCCGGACCTCACCGAGCTGGGCGCGGTGATCACCGCGGCGGCGCGCGAACACCTGCCGCCCGGCACCGAACTGGTGGTCGAGCCGGGCCGGGCGCTGACCGGCGCGGCGGGCGAGCTGCACTGCGAGGTGGTCGCGGTGCGGACCGCGCCGGACGGGCGGCGCTGGATCTACCTGGACGTCGGCCGCTACAGCGGGCTGGCCGAGACGGAGAACGAGTACATCGTGTACCGGATCGCCACCGAGCGGGACGGCGACCCGGTCGCCGAGGCGGTGCTGGCCGGGCCGACCTGTGACGGCGACGATGTATTGTATCAATGCACGCGCGTCCTGCTCCCGGTCACACTGCGAGCGGGCGATCGCGTCCGAATCCTCGACACCGGCGCCTACACGGCGAGTTATTCGTCGGTGTCCTTCAACGGTTTTCCGCCCCTGACGGTGTATGTCGCGGGCGCTGAGCGAGAGTGGGTGCAAGCATGACGGCGGAGTTCACCGGATGGCATGTGCTGGCCGAATTCGGTGGCGTGGACGCGGCGCTCTGCGACGATCCGGAGCGCCTCGAGGTCGCGCTGCGCGAGGCGCTGACCGAGGCGGGCGCGACCGTCTGCGACATGGTGCGGCGCAAGTTCGAGCCGCAGGGCGCGACGGTGCTCGCGCTGCTCGCGGAGTCGCACGCCTCGCTGCACACCTACCCGGAGTCGGGCGACATCTTCGTCGACGTCTTCACCTGCGGCAGCCTCGGCACCGGCGCCGAGCACGCGGTGGAGCTGCTGCGCAAGGCGCTCGACCCGGCCGAGGTGCGGATGTCGACGGTGCCGCGCGGGCGCGCCGGGCAGCGGGTCGCGGAGCCGCTCGCGCCCGGGCTGACCCGGATCTGGGACGTCTCCGAGGTCATCGTCGACACGCACACCCCCTACCAGCACATGGTGATCGCGCGGACCGAGCAGGGCATCACGCTGTTCTCCGACAACGACCGGCAGTCCACCGAGACCGCCCAGCTCACCTACCACGAGGCCATGATGGTCCCGGCCTTCGTGCTGGCCGAGAAGCTGGACTCGGCGCTGATCATCGGCTCCGGCGAGGGCGTCGCGAGCCAGATGGCGGTGGCGGCGGGGGTCACGAGGGTGGACCACGTCGACATCGACCGGCTGGAGGTCGAGCTGTGCGCGCGGCACCTCCCCTACGGCTACACGCAGGACGAGCTGGCGGCGGCGGTGCGCGGCGACGGCCCGGTGACCGTGCACTACGCGGACGGCTGGGACTTCCTGGCGCAGGCCGCGGCCTCCGGCACCCGCTACGACGTCATCGTGATCGACCTGCCGGACGAGCGGCCGGAGGAGGCGCAGCACAACCGGCTCTACGAGGCCGAGTTCCTGACCCGCTGCCGGGAGCGGCTGGCGCCGGGCGGGGTGCTCGCCGCGCAGGCGGGCTGCGCGACGCTGTGGCGCAACGAGGTCCTGAAGCGGTCGTGGCAGCGCTTCCACGAGCACTTCGGCACCGTGGTGCACTACGGCAGCGACGAGCACGAGTGGTCGTTCCTGTTCGGCCTGGTCGACGCGATCGACGACCCGGTGCCCGGCATGATCGACCGGCTCGCCACGCTGCCCTACCGGGCGAGCACGGTCGACGCGCGGGCGCTGTGGCGGGGCACCATCGAGCCGCGGTCGCTGCGCGCCTGAGGGGCTCAGCGCGGCCGGTACTCCCGGATCAGCGCGGCGAGCTGCTCGTAGTCGTCGCGCCGCCCGGTGGAGGAGCGGAAGACCAGCCCGATGGTCCGGCCCGGCGCGGGTGCGGCGAAGCGCGCGGTGTCCAGCGTGCCGCGCGCGGTCTCCGCCGCCACCGCGGACTCCGGGATGAGCGTCACGCCGAGGCCGCCCGCGACGCACTGCACCACCGTCGCCAGCGACGCCGCCCTGGTGTCGCCGACCGACCCGGGGTGCGCGTCCGCGGTGCGGCACAACTCCAGGGTCTGGTCGCGCAGGCAGTGCCCCTCGTCGAGGAGCAGCAGCGGCAGCGCGTCGAGCGCGGCGGGCGGCAGGTCGGCGCGGCCGCCCAGCTCGTGCCCGGGCGGGGTGACCAGGACGAACTCCTCGAAGTAGAGCTCGATCTCGCGGACGCCCGGCGCCTCGGTGGGCAGCGCGAGCAGCGCGACGTCGAGCACGCCGGTGCGCAGCCCCTCCAGCAGCCGGGCGGTCTGGTCCTCGACCACCTGCGGCAGCAGCGCGGGCATGTGCTCGCGCAGCCGGGGCAGCAGCGCGGGCAGCAGGTACGGGGCGACGGTGGGGATGATGCCGAGCCGGAGCGTGCCGCCGAGCCCGTCGCCGGTGGCCGAGGCCAGGAACCGGTCGGCCGCCTCCAGCGTCGCGCGGGCCTGCGGCAGCAGCCGCAGCCCGGCCGAGGTCACCAGCACCCGGCGGGTGCTGCGCTCGATCAGCTGTAACCCGAGGCCGTGTTCCAGCGCGGCCAGTGCCTGCGACAACGTGGGTTGGCTCACACCGAGGCGAGCGGCCGCGGTGCCGAAGTGCCGGTACTCCGCGACCGCGACGAACGCACGCAGCTGTGACAGGGTGGGCTGATAAGTCTGATCAGACACACCTATCAGTGTAGTGCGACCCATCACCTTTACCTTTAACTGACAGCCCGGCAAGATCGCCGGTGAGCTTTTTCCGTGCACCGAAAACCCATGAGGAGACCAAGAATGGCCCTGCTGACCATCGGCGACCAGTTCCCGGCGTACAACCTCACCGCCGTCATCGGCGGTGACCTGTCGAAGGTCGACGCTCAGCAGCCCGACGACTACTTCACCCAGGTGACCAGCGACGACCACGCGGGCAAGTGGCGGATCGTCTTCTTCTGGCCCAAGGACTTCACCTTCGTGTGCCCCACCGAGATCGCGGCCTTCGGCAGGCTGAACGAGGAGTTCGCCGACCGCGACGCGCAGGTGCTCGGCGCCTCGGTGGACAACGAGTTCGTGCACTTCCAGTGGCGGGCCCAGCACGAGGATCTCAAGACCCTCCCCTTCCCGATCCTCTCCGACCTCAAGCGCGAGCTGGCCACCGCGACCGGCGTGCTGAACGCCGACGGCGTCGCCGACCGGGCGACCTTCATCGTCGACCCGAACAACGAGGTCCAGTTCGTCTCGGTGACCGCGGGTTCGGTCGGCCGGAACGTGGACGAGGTACTGCGCGTGCTGGACGCGCTGCAGTCCGACGAGCTGTGCGCCTGCAACTGGAAGAAGGGCGACCCGACGATCGACGCGGGCGAGCTGCTCACCGCGAGCGTCTGAGGCGCCCCCCACCCCCGAACCACGAAAGAGGAACTCACGCATGAGCATTGAGAACCTGAAGAGCGCCCTGCCCGAGTACGCCAAGGACCTCAAGCTCAATCTGTCGTCCATCAGCCGCAGCACCGTGCTCTCCGAGCAGCAGCTGTGGGGCACGCTGCTGGCGGCGGCCGCCGCGACCAGGTCCGCCACCACCCTGCGCGAGATCGCGGAGGAGGCCGCCGACACGCTGTCGGCCGAGGCGTACAACGCCGCGCTCGGCGCCGCCTCGATCATGGGGATGAACAACGTCTTCTACCGCGGGAGGGCGTTCCTCGGCGGCAAGTACGACGACCTGCGGGCGGGGCTGCGCATGCAGATCATCGGCAACCCCGGGGTCGCGAAGGCCGACTTCGAGCTGTGGTCGTTCGCGGTCTCCTCCATCAACGGCTGCCAGCACTGCCTGGAGGCGCACGAGCACACCCTGCGCGAGGAGGGCGTCTCCCGCGAGGTGATCTTCGAGTCGCTGCGCGCGGCCGCCATCGTGGCCGGTGTCGGCCAAGCCGTGCAGTCGACCGAGGCGCTCGCCACCGCCGCGGTCTGACCGCTCTCGGAAGGGCCCCGTCCACGGCGTGGACGGGGCCCTTCTCGGGTCTCCGGCCGCGGGTAGGCTGCGGCCATGGGCATCCGAGTGGAAGTGGTCCGCGTGTTCACCGACGCGAGCGGCCGGTTCGGCAACCCGCTCGGGATCGCCCGCGCGGCGGAGGTCGCCGAGCCGGAGCGGCAGGAGCTGGCCCGGCGCGCCGGGTACAGCGAGACGGTGGTGGTGGACGAGCCGGTCGACGGCATCGCCCCGCTGCGGATCTACACCCCCGCCGTCGAGCTGCCCTTCGCCGGGCACCCCTCGGTCGGCACCGCCTGGTGGTTCCTGCGCCGCGGCACCCCGGTGACGGCGCTGCGGGTGCCCGCGGGCACCGTCGCGGTGCAGAGCGCCGACGGCCTCACCTGGATCACCGCCAGGGCCGACTGGACGCCGGACTTCGTCTTCCACCGCTACGCGACCATCGAGGAGCTCGCCGCGCTCGACCCGGCGGACTTCCCCGGCGGGCCGCACTACGCGTGGGCGTGGGGCGACGAGCAGCGCGGCAGCATCCGCAGCCGGATGTTCGGCCCGACCATGGGCATCGTCGAGGACGAGGCCACCGGGGCGGCGGCGGTGGCGATCACCGCGCAGCTGCGCCGCGGGCTGCACATCACCCAGGGCGCGGGATCGCACCTGTTCACCGAGTGGGACTCGGACGGTTGGGTCCGGCTCGGCGGCCGGGTCACCGAGGACACCGTCGTCGAGCTCTGATCACGGCCGCGGGCGCGGGTGTCTGAGCTCGCCGATCCCGGCGACGGCGGCCGCGAGCAGCACGAACACCACCGCCAGCAGCACCAGCCCGAGCGTCAGCGAGACGTAACCCTGCTGCCGCGGGTCCAGGAACGGGTACGGGTACCAGTCCACCGCGGGCCCGCGCAGCAACGTGTAGGCGGCGTACCCCGCCGGGTAGACCAGCCAGGCGCCGATCAGCCCCGGGGTGATCCCGAGCCTGCGCGGCACCAGGACCCAGTCGGCCAGCAGCACCAGCGGCAGGATGCGGTGCAGCACGTCGTTGATCCAGCGGTCGGTGAGCATGACGTCGATGCTCGCCAGCAGCACCGCGTACACCACCCCGGTGATCACCAGGTAGAGCGTGGCGGCGCCGCGCAGCAGCTGCCAGCGCCTGCCCTCCGGGTCGAGCACCCCGCCCACCAGCAGCACCAGCACGCCGAGCACGTTGGACTGGATGGTGAAGTAGCTGAAGTAGTTCCCGATCGAGAACTCCGGCACATCCAGGTTGCGCAGCGGGATCCAGAGCAGCGCCAGCACCCCGAGCGCACCGAAGACACACCGCGCCGCGCGGATCCAGCCCGCCGTGCCCGCCGCTGTCATCCGCCGATGATCGCACGCCCCCGGGCCGCGCGGCGAGGTTCGGCGAATCCCCGGCTATCGGGCGTCGGGCTGTGCCGCTGATCACCGCCGGGAAAACGCGGGCGCGGGAACAGCGCCGTCTTCGCTAGGCTGGTGGACGCAATGAGCAGTTCCACCGCCACCGGACGCCGCGAGCTCCGCACCCGCCTGGCGAACCTCTCGCTCCGCGACGAATACCGGCTGCGCCGCAGGCTGGATCGGGCCAAGGGCCCCGAGACGGCCGCGCTGGAAGCCGAGATCACCGCCGCCGAACAGCGTATCGAGGCGCGCCGCGCCGCCGTGCCCGCGATCAGGTACCCCGAGCAGCTGCCGGTCACCGCCAGGCGCGCGGACATCGCCGCCGCCATCGCCGCCAACCAGGTGGTCATCGTGGCGGGCGAGACCGGCTCCGGCAAGACCACCCAGATCCCCAAGATCTGCCTGGAGCTGGGGCGCGGCATCCGCGGCACCATCGGGCACACCCAGCCGCGCAGGCTCGCCGCCCGCACCGTGGCCGAGCGGATCGCCGAGGAACTCGGCACCGAGCTCGGCGACGTCGTCGGCTACACGGTGCGCTTCACCGACCAGGCCTCGGACCGCACGCTGGTCAAGCTGATGACCGACGGCATCCTGCTCGCCGAGATCCAGCGCGACCGGATGCTGCGCCGCTACGACACGATCATCATCGACGAGGCGCACGAGCGCAGCCTCAATATCGACTTCCTGCTCGGCTACCTGGCGCAGCTGCTGCCGCGCAGGCCCGATCTCAAGATCATCATCACCTCGGCGACCATCGACCCCGAGTTGTTCGCCCGGCACTTCGCCGCGCCCGACGGCACGCCCGCGCCGATCGTCGAGGTGTCCGGGCGGTCGTTCCCGGTGGAGATCCGGTACCGGCCGCTCGCACTGGAGCTGCCCGCCCGGGACGACGAGGACGACGAGGAGTCCACCGTCGTCGACCGCGACCCGGTGGACGCCATCGGCGACGCGGTGCGCGAGCTCTTCGCCGAGGGCGACGGCGACGTGCTGGTCTTCCTCTCCGGCGAGCGCGAGATCCGGGACACCGCCGACGCGCTGCGCGAGCTGAAGCTCCCGCGCACCGAGATCCTGCCGCTGTACGCCCGGCTCTCCGCCGCCGAGCAGCACCGGGTCTTCGCCCCGCACCCGGGGCGCCGCGTCGTGCTCGCCACCAATGTCGCCGAGACCTCGCTGACCGTGCCCGGCATCCGGTACGTCGTCGATCCGGGCACCGCCCGGATCTCCCGGTACTCCGTGCGCACCAAGGTGCAGCGGCTGCCGATCGAGCCGGTCTCGCAGGCGTCCGCGCGGCAGCGCTCCGGGCGCTGCGGGCGCGTCGCCGACGGCATCGCCATCCGGCTCTACAGCGAGGACGACTTCGAGTCCAGGCCCGCCTTCACCGAGCCGGAGATCCTGCGCACCAACCTGGCCGCGGTCATCCTGCAGATGACGGCGCTCGGCCTCGGTGACATCGAGAGCTTCCCGTTCGTGCAGGCGCCGGACCGGCGCGCCATCCGCGACGGCATCGCGCTGCTGCAGGAGCTCGGCGCGCTCGGCGCCGCGGGCGCGGACACCGAGGCGGCGGTGCGGACCGAGGCGCAGCGGCTCGCGCTGACCGTCGTCGGGCGGGAGATGGCCCAGCTGCCGGTCGACCCGCGCATGGCGCGCATGCTGGTCGAGGCGCAGCGCACCGGCTGCCTGGCCGAGGTGCTGATCATCGTGGCCGCGCTCTCCATCCAGGACGTGCGGGAGCGGCCCGCGGAGCAGCAGCAGGCGGCGGACGCCAAGCACGCGCGCTTCGTCGTCGACGGCTCCGACTTCCTCGCCTACCTGAAGCTCTGGGACCACCTCGGCGAGCAGCGGAAGTCGCTCAGCGGCAATCAGTTCCGCCGCATGTGCCGCGAGGATTTCCTGCACTACCTGCGCATCCGGGAATGGCAGGACCTGCACGGGCAGTTGCGCACCATCACCAGGGGGCTGGGCTGGGACGGCGGTCAGCCGGAGTCCAGGCGCGAGCGCGGATCCGCGGACGGGCGCGGCAGCGGGCGCGCGGACGCGCGAGCCGCCCGCGCCGGCGCGGGTTCGGCGGGCGCGGTGCGGGCGGCGCAGGCCGACGACTCCAGCCAGGGCCCCACGCCGACCGACGACACACGCGAACGCGCGGGTCAGGGGGAGGGCTCGACAGCTACCGGCGAGCGCGGGGCACGGGGCACGGGGGGTGCCGCGGGCTCGCGGAGATCCGGCCGCCGTGGCGGCCGACCGACGCCGGCGACGGAACCGGCACCGGCGCAGGACGGCGACGTCACCTACGACGCCCCGTCGATCCACCAGGCCCTACTGGCGGGCATGCTCAGCCACCTCGGCGTCCGCGAGGCCGAATCCCGCGAGTTCCTCGGCGCCCGCAATGCCAAGTTCATGATCTTCCCCGGCTCGGCACTGGCCAAGAAGCCCCCGCGCTGGGTGATGGCCGCCGAACTGGTCGAGACCTCCCGGCTGTGGGGCCGGATGGCGGCGAAGGTCGAGCCGGAGTGGGCCGAGCGCCTCGCGGGCGACCTGGTGAAGCGGACCTACTCCGAACCGCACTGGTCGGCGAAGCGCGGCGCCGCCCAGGCCTACGAGCGGGTCACCCTGTACGGCCTTCCGCTGGTCCCCCGCCGCGCCGTCGACTTCGGCCGGATCGACCCCGAGGTCTCCCGCGAGCTCTTCATCCGGCACGCCCTGGTCCAGGGCGAGTGGCAGACCAACCACGAGTTCTTCCGCCGCAACCGCGCCCTGCTGGAGGACGTCGCCGACCTCGAGCACCGGGCCCGCCGCCGCGACATCCTCGTCGACGACGAGGTGCTCTTCCAGTTCTACGACGAGCGGCTGCCCGCCGACATCGTCTCGGTGCGGCACTTCGACACCTGGTGGCGCGGAGCGCGCAAGGCCGAGCCCGCGCTGCTCGACTTCGACACCGCCACCGTGGTGAACCAGGGCGTCGCCGCGCTCGACCCCACCGACTTCCCGGACACCTGGCGGCAGGGCGAGCTCACCTTCGCGCTGACCTACCAGTTCGAACCGGGCACCGAGGAGGACGGGCTGACCGTCCGCATCCCGGTGGAGCAGCTGGCGCACGTGCGCCCGGTCGGCTTCGACTGGCTGGTGCCCGGCATGCGGGTCGAGCTCGCCACCGCGCTGATCAAGACGCTGCCGAAGTCGCTGCGGCGCAGCGTGGTCCCGGCGCCGGACTACGCGGCCGCCGCGCTCGCCGCGCTCACCCCGCGCGCCGAGCCGCTGGTCACCGGGTTGGCCAGGGAGTTGTCCCGGCTCGGTTCGGTGACCGTCGCGCCGCGCGACCTCGACACCGCCGCGCTGCCGCCGCACCTGCGCGCCACCTTCGCCGCGCTGGACCGGGCGGGTCGGGTGCTGGACCGGGACAAGAGCCTGACCGCGCTGAAATCCCGGCTGGCCGAGGATGTCTCGCGCTCGGTGGCGAAGGCCACCGCGGGCGCCGAACGGGCACCCGCGGCGGTGTGGACCTCGGAATCGCTCGGCACCCTCCCGCCGACGGTGCGCCGCGAGGTGGCGGGCCAGACCGTCACCGGCTACCCCGCCCTGGTCCCGGAGCCCGCCGGGGTCGCGGTGCGGGTGCTGAGCTCACCCGCCGAGCAGGCCGCCGCCATGCGCGCCGGCACCCGCGCGTTACTCCTGGCCGCGCTGCCGGGCAGCACCAAGGCGGTCACCTCCGGGCTCGCCCCCGCGGACCGGCTGGCGCTCGGCCGCAACCCGTACGGCTCGCTGGATGCCCTGGTCGAGGACTGCCGCGCCGCGGCCGCCGACGAGCTGCTCGCCGCCGAGGGCGGCCCGGTGCGCGACCCGAAGGAGTTCGAGGCGCTGGTCGCGAAGGTGCGGCCGCGTTTCACCGGCACCGTCGCGGCGATCGTCCGGCTGGTCGCGCCGGTGCTCGCCGCCGCCACCGAGGTCGAGGGCGCGCTCGCCGAGACCGCCGAGCGCGACATCGCCGACGACGTCCGGCGGCAACTCGACGACCTGGTCTTTCCCGGCTTCATCGCCGAGCACGGCCCGCAGCGGCTCCGCGAACTCCCCCGCTACCTGCGCGCCGCCACCGCCCGGCTGCACGCCCTGCCCGCCTCCGCGGTCCGCGACCGCCAGGGCATGGACCAGCTCGACCGCGTCCTCGCGGCCTACGACCGCCTGCTCACCACCCTCCCCGAGCCGCGCCGCACCGGCCGCGCCGTCACCGACATCTGGTGGATGATCGAGGAGCTCCGGGTCAGCCTCTTCGCCCAGAAACTCGGCACCCCCTACCCGATCTCCGCCAAGCGGATCGAGAAGGCGATCGCCGCCGTCCGCGGTTAGCGGCGGCCCGCGTCCCCCGTTCGACCGACAGCTCCCCGCTGTGAGCTGGGCCGGTGCCGCGCACACCGGAACCGGACGTAACGGCGGGCCAGGACTTCCCCGATGTGCGGGTGGTCCGCGGCAACTCCGCCGCGAACGAAACGAGGGGAGTTCGCGTGCGCGTGACGATGGCGGGATTCGGGGCCGTGCTGGTGGCTGGGCTGGTGTGCGGTTGCGGCTCCACCGAGTCCGCGGCGGAGCGGACCGAGACAGTGACCGTCGTGGTGACCACGCCGGTGCCCGCACCGCCGACGACGAGCAGCGCTGCACCGGCCGCACCGGCGCCGCCGAGCGCGGCACCTGCTCCCGCACCGACCAGCGCGGCGCCCGCACCGGTACCGCCCCCGGCGCCCGCCGCCGCGCCTATGCCCGCCGTGACCTGCATGAACCTTCAGGATGCGCAGGACACCATCCAGGCTGCGGGCGTGTTCTTCTCCCGCAGCGTCGACGCCACCGGCAAGGGGCGCGCCCAGGTCATGGACCGCAACTGGGTGGTGGTCGGGCAGACCCCCGCCGCGGGTGTGCCGATCGGCGAGGGTGAGGCGATGCTCTCGGTCGTGAAGATCGGCGAGCCCGGCGACTGTTCCTGAGCCGGTTCAGTCGGCGGCGGCGACGGCGCGGGCGGCGCGCATCTGGGTGATCTCGCGCTCGAAGTCGGCGGCGGAGGTGAAGGAGCGGTAGACGGAGGCGAAGCGGAGGTAGGCGACCTCGTCGAGATCGCGCAGCGGGCCGAGGATGGCGAGGCCGACCTCGTGGCTCGGCACCTCGGGAGATCCCTTGGCGCGCACCGCGTCCTCGACCTGCTGGGCGAGCAGGTTCAGGGCGTCGTCGTCGACTTCGCGGCCCTGGCAGGCGCGGCGGACGCCGCGGATGACCTTCTCGCGGCTGAACGGCTCGGTGACGCCGCTGCGCTTGACGACCGAGAGGATGGCGGTCTCGACCGTCGTGAAGCGCCTGCCGCACTGCGGGCAGGAGCGGCGGCGGCGGATCGCCGAGCCCTCCTCCGCCTCACGGGAGTCGACGACCCGGGAGTCGGGGTGCCTGCAGTAGGGGCAATGCATCCGGGAGTCCTTCGTCGAGGCGGGTGCTCGCGGCCGGGCCGGGATGAGAGCGCGCGAACGCGACCCGGCGAGCACGTGTGCCGGGCGCGTCCGCCGCGACACGGGGTGAACCGGCGCCACCCGGCGCGTTCACCGCTATCACTGGCAGGATACCCGGCCCGGCGCGCCGCGGGTGGGCTCCACCCCTGCTCGGCGCCGGATACCGCACCGCTCACCCCCCGATCCGCCACTGGCCGGACAGGTCGGCGAGCAACTCCGGCAGCCGGGCGACCAGCCTGCCGCGCTCGAGTTTGGCCGGGAACGGCTCGGCCAGCACGCCGGCGGCGCGCGGTGCGTCCCGCTTCAGGTCGATGTGCCGCAGGACCAGGTCCTCGGTGATGTAGCGCCAGCGGTCGGCGCGGTCGGCCCAGTTGAAGGCGGGCAGCGGGGTGCGCAGCACCAGCTCGGCGCCGTCCACCCCGGCCCGCACGGTCGCCGGGGCGAAGGTGCCCGGCGCGCGGACCCCGGGCACCGCGGGCTTGGCGGCGATGGTGCTGACGTAGGTGAGCACCCGGCCGATGCCGTCCCTGGCCGCGGCGGTGGCGTTCCACTGGTCGGCCACGATGGTGTTCTGCTCGCGGTCGGTCATCCGGTAGAGCGCGTCGATGTGGCCTGCGGGCTCCCCGCCCGCGATCCCGGCCCAGGCGGCGCGCAGGTTGCCGTCGATCGCCCCGGCCGCGGCCAGTTCGTCGATGCCTGCCATGCCGCGCGCCAGGAATGCCTCGTGCTGCGGCACCAGGTCGACGAAGATGTGCTTCTGCATGACCAGCAGCCGGGTCTGGTACCAGGCGATGTCGGCGGGCGTGAGCCGCGGCCCGGTGGCCGCGAGCAGCCGGATGTCCTCGGGGGTGCGCGCGACCAGCTCCGGCGGGGTCTGCCGGAGCAGGTCGGCGACGGCGGTGCCGAGCCCGTGCAGGCCGGGCAGGTCGATGATCCGGCCCGCGTCGTCCATGTCGAAGAACCCGGAGGCGAAGGAGCCGCCCGCGAGCCCCGCCAGCTCGGCCCACCAGAACTCCGGGTGCGCGGCGGCCAGCCGCAGGTAGTTCACGTAGACGAGGCCGAAGGTGTGCGCGTTGGCCGCGGGGCCGCGCTGTGGATCCCAGCCCGCGAGGTCGATCCGCGCGTTCTCCGCGGCGACCACGAGCCAGTACTGGCGCAGCAGGGCAGTGTAGCGGCGGGCGGGCACCCCGGCGGCGCGGGCCTGATCCAGCGCGGCGCCGAGCACCGCCGGGTCGGACGGCAGCCCCGGGTGGATGCCGCCCGCGCGCTCCCCGTCCACGGCCGCGACCGGCAGGTCGAGGTAGCCGGCGTAGAGCGGTGCGGCCCGGACGGGGGCGAGCGTGCCGGGCAGCACGAGCAGACAGGCGAGCAGCAGAGCACGGCAGAGGAGTCCGAGCGCGGGAAACTCGGTGCGGGAGCGCGTCATTGCGGTTCCCCTCTCGGTCGCGGCGACAGGGCGAGGGAGGTGCGTGCCGCGACGATAGCAACCGGTTCCAGTTCGCGAGCAAGGTTCCGGCGAATCCCGTTACGCGCGGGGGCCGCTCCCCTCCGGCACCGTGACCACCGCTGCGGCGCCGGACATCCCGGGCTCGGGGGCCTGCGCCGACCGCCACTGCGCGAGCAGCAACAGCCCGACCACGATCAGCGCGGTGACCAGCGCCGTGACGGCGAGCGTCGCCAGCCCGGCCCTGGCCCGTTCCACCCGCCGCAGCGGGTGCGCGCCGCGCGGCCGCTGCGGGCGCGGCCGGTCGTCGGCGAGCGCGCCGCGGCGCGGCCGCCCGTCGGCGGGGCGGCGCTCGTCGATCCGGCGCGGCCGCCGCAGGGCGGACGCCGGGGCGCCCCGGTAGACCACCCGCACCCGGCTCCCCGCGGCGCAGCCCCGCTCGGGCCGCCCGGAATCTCCCGTGCTCCTGTCGAATTCGAGCGCTGTGCTCATCGGACATTCCTCCGTGTACCGGCACCGCCGGTCGAGTGCTGACTGTGGCTCGTCAGGGCCGTCGGGGCGACGGCGAGGTTGCGCTGCTGCAACTGCCGGAACCGGCTCCGACGTGCGGATCGACCGCCGCCGCTCGAACCGGTTCGCTCACATGTTCGAAAGAACGTATGTTCGATTTCTACCACGCGGGACAGGCGCGCGCCAGACGCGACACGGACTCGCGTCGAACAGATGTTTGATACTCGGGGCGCGGCAGTCTAGGTTTGGAGCAACACCCGGGCGCGAGGCCCGGAGACGGACGCCCCGGGCGGCATCCGGGCGGGGCGCGGACAGGAAGGCGGGTTGCGGTGGGCCACAGGGACGACGCGGGTGACGAGGGCGGTCCCGGTACCGATGCGGTCGGCACCGACACCATCGGCGCCGAGCAGGCCGAGTCGGGAGCGGATCTCACCGCCCGGCAGCGCAGGGTGCTCGACGTCATCCGCTCGTCGGTCAGCGAGCGCGGGTATCCGCCCAGCATCCGGGAGATCGGCGACGCGGTCGGGCTCACCTCCACCTCGTCGGTGGCGCACCAGCTGCGGGCACTGGAGCGCAAGGGCTACCTGCGCCGCGATCCGAACCGGCCGCGCGCGGTCGACGTGCGCGGGCTGGACGAGGCGGTGCGCGCGGTGACGAGCCTGCCCGCCCGCGGCACGGCCGACACCGACGAGGTGCCGGAGAGCGCGACGCCGACCCCCGCCTTCGTCCCGGTGCTGGGCCGGATCGCCGCCGGTGGCCCGATCCTGGCCGAGCAGGCGGTGGAGGACGTCTTCCCGCTGCCCAAGGAGCTGGTCGGCGAGGGCTCGCTCTTCCTGCTCAAGGTGGTCGGGCAGTCCATGGTGGACGCCGCCATCTGTGACGGCGACTGGGTGGTGGTGCGGCAGCAGAACGTCGCCGAGAACGGCGACATCGTGGCCGCCATGCTGGACGGCGAGGCCACGGTGAAGACGTTCAAGCGCACCGGCCCCGATGTCTGGCTGATGCCGCACAACCCGCACTTCGAGCCGATCGCGGGCAACGACGCGCAGATCCTCGGCAAGGTCGTCACCGTCATCCGCAAGATCTGAGCCGTGCGGGCCAGATCCGTCGGTCCGGCGTCGCGCACCGCGGCGGTGCCGGACCGGGTCTGGTACGCGGCCTACGGCTCGAACATGCACGCCGACCGGCTCCGCTGCTACCTCGCGGGCGGTGCCCCGGCGGGCTCGACGCACCGGTACCCGGGCTGTCGGGACCCGCGGCCCCCGGAGCGCTCGGTACCGGTGTGGCTGCCGGGCACGCTCTACTTCGCCACCGAATCGCTGATCTGGACCGGCGGCCGGGCCTTCTACGACCCGGACGGCGCCGGAGCCGTCGCGGCCAGGGCGCACCTGGTTACCGCGGAGCAATTCGAGGACCTGGTGGCGCAGGAGATGTACCGCCCGCCCGGCACCGCGCTCGACCTGGCCGCGGTGCTCGCCGCGGGCCGCCACGCCGTCGGCCCCGGCCGCTACGAGACGCTGGTCTGCGCGGGCGCCCTCGACGGGCTGCCGGTCCTCACCTGCACCGCGCCCGCCGAGTACCGCGCGCTGCCTGGCAATCCGCCCGCCGCGGCCTACCTCCGGCATCTCGGCGCCGGGCTGGCCGAGGCGCACGGATGGCCGCCCGAGCGGGCCGCCCGCTACCTGGCGGCCGCGCCGGGCGCGCACGGCCACCTGACCCCGGCGGCGGTCGCCGCGGTGCTGCGCCGAGCATGATCCCGCGCGGCCCGGGTAGTTCGGCCGCATGACACGCCCCCTCGCCCTGGTGACCGGAGCTTCGCGCGGAATCGGACTGGAGATCGCGCGGCAGTTCGCAGGCCACGGATACGACCTGGTGCTCGCCGCCGAGGACGCCGCCATCGAGGACGCGGCCGCCGAACTCCGGCGCGGCGACCTCGAGGTGCGCGCCGTCCAGGTGGACCTGCGCACCGCCGACGGCGTCCAGCGGCTCTACTCCGCCGCCACCGAGGACGAACGCCCGCTCGACGCCGTGGCGCTGAACGCGGGCATCGGCCTCGGCGGCGACTTCGTCGACACCGACCTCGATACCGAGCTCGACATCATCGCGCTGAACGTCCGCTCCACCGTGCACCTGGCCAAGCTGGTGCTCGGCGACATGGTGCGCCGGGACAGCGGGAAGCTGCTCTTCACCTCGTCGGTGGCGTCCATGATGCCCGGCGCGCGGCAGGCGGTGTACAACGCCTCCAAGTCGTTCGTGCAGTCCTTCGCCGAGGCGCTGCGCAGCGAGGTGCACGACACCGGGGTCACGGTGACCGCGCTGCTGCCCGGCCCCACCGACACCGACTTCTTCCGGCGCGCGGGGTTGCTCGACACCCCGATCGGCCGCGGCCCCAAGGAGGACCCGGCGCTGGTCGCGAAGCAGGGGGTCGAGGCGCTGCTGCGCGACGACCAGAAGGTGATCGGCGGTTCCCTCGGCACCAGGGCCATGGCGACGCTGGAGCACGTGCTCCCGGACGCCGTGAAGGCCACCGCGAGCCGGGTGATGTCGGCCGCGCTGCCGGGCAGGCACTGACCGACGTGCCCGCGCTGAATCGCGTCGTCGGGACGCGGCTGCTCTACTTCTTCATCCTCGGCGACGTGCTCGGCGCCGGGGTGTACGTGCTGATCGGCCAGATCGCGGGGCGCTCCGGCGGCGCCGTCTGGCTGCCGCTGCTGGTGGCGCTCGGGCTGGCCTGCCTGACCGCGGGCGCCTACGCCGAGCTGGCCACCAAGTACCCGCGCGCGGGCGGCTCGGCGCACTACACGACGCTGGCCTTCGGCCCGGCCGCGGGCTCGCTGGTCGGGTTCTGCATGCTGGCGGCGGGTGTGGTCTCGGTCGCGGCGCTGGCCCGCGGCTTCGCCTCCGACTACCTGGCCGAGCTGGTGACGCTGCCGGTCGCCGCGGTGGTCGTGGTCTTCCTGCTCGCGCTCGCCGCGCTGAACATCCGCGGCGTGCGGGAGTCGCTGGGCGCCAACGTGGTCGCCACGCTGATCGAGGTCGGCGGGTTGCTGCTGGTGATCGGGCTGGGCGCCTGGATCCTGCTGCGCGGCGACGCCGACCCGGAGCGGCTCACCGCCGTCGGCACCGCGGAACACGGCGCGGCCGGGGCGATCCTGGCGGGCGCGGTACTGGCCTACTACTCCTTCGTCGGCTTCGAGACCTCGGTGAACCTGGCCGAGGAGGTGGCCGATCCGCGCCGCAGCTACCCGCGCGCGCTCTTCGGCGCGCTGCTCACCGCGGGCGCGGTCTATGTGCTGCTCGGGCTGCTCACCTCGGCGGCGGTGCCGACCGAGGTGCTGGCCGGGTCGTCGGGGCCGCTGCTGGAGGTGGTGCGGATCGCGGGCGGGGTGCCGGAGTCGCTGTTCGCGGTGATCGCGCTCGTCGCGGTGGCGAACGGCGCGCTGCTCACCGGGGTCATGGGGTCGCGGCTGGCCTACGGCATGGCGAAGGACGAGCTGCTGCCCGCCGCGCTGGCCCTGGTATTGCCGACGCGCCGGACCCCGTGGGTGGCGGTGCTGGTGACCACCGCCGCGTCGGTGCTGCTCGCCCTCACCGGCGAGATCGACGCGCTGGCCGAGACGCTCGTGCTGCTGCTGCTCGTGGTCTTCGGCGCGGTGAACGCCGCGGCGATCGCGCTGCGCCGGGAGACCGGCTCCGGCGAGCACTTCCGGGTGCCGGTCGCGGTGCCGGTGCTCGGCCTCGCCTCCTGCCTGGTGCTGGCCACGCAGGTGGCGGGCGAGGTGTGGCTGCGCGGGCTGATCCTGATCGGCATCGGGGCGGCGCTCGCCGCGGTCAACGAGGTGCGGCGGCGGCGCGGCGGGCTCGCCGCGGAGGCTCCTCAGGCGTCGAAGAGCAGGTAGAGCCCGCTGACCGTGAAGCCGACCATGACCAGCATGAGCGCCAGCTGGCCGGTGGCCCGGTGCGCCCTCGGCAGTACCCGCAGGCTGCGGTCGTGTGCGGCGGCGACGCCGAGCACGTGCCCGGTGACCACCGCGAGCACCTTGATCGTGCCGAGCACGCCCGGGTGGCTGGAGAGCAGGTAGGCGACGTCGCGGTCGGCGAGGCCGAGCAGGTTCCAGCCGCGGTCGAAGGGGTCGGCGAAGAGGATCGCGGTGGCCTGGCCCTTCTCCACCAGGAAGGTCAGGTAGTGCGCCACGATGTAGCCCGCGATGATCGGGGTCAGGCTGTGCGCCATGGCACCGGGCAGCAGGCGCCGCTCTGCCGGGGTCACGCCGCCGGTGGCCCGCGCGGCGCACCAGAAGAGCACCGCGACGACGAGCACGAAGCCGAGCAGCCCCGCGGTCTTCAGCAGCGTCGGCGCCCCGGAGTCGACGAGTTGCCGCCGCCACACCGGGAACTGGGAGAAGCTGTCGAAGGCGGTGGAGCCGAGCAGCACCGCCGCCACCGCCACCGAGCCGGGGAGCACCGGGGTCCCGGCCAGGTTCGCCAGCGGGGTGCGCAGCACCAGCTCGCCGGAGTCGCGCCTGCCGAGCGGGCTGAGCCTGCCGACCAGCGCGCTGTACACCTCGAGCGGGTCGGCGTGCTCGGCCCACGCGGTGCCGAAGACGACCAGCCCGGCCAGGGTGAGCAGCAGGTAGAGCCCGAGCCAGGTGGCCACCGCTCCGACCGCGCCCGGGTCCGGCGCGGCCAACTCCAGCCAGACGAAGGAGAAGAGCCCGAGCACCGCGGGCCAGATCCCGAGCCGCTCCGGGTAGGTCGCGACGCCGCGCTCCGGCGGCCGCCGCAGCACCGCGCAGAGCGCCCGGTGCAGCGCCCGCGCCGGGGAGAGCACCTTCCACACCGGGCCCGCCACCAGCGAGAGCACCGCGACCGCGACCCACAGGTACACGTAGAGCACGCCGGGCACCGGGTTGCGCGCCGGATCGGTGGAGCCCCACAGCGCGATGGCGGCGACGACCACCGTCGCCGCCACGCTCAGCACCCCGAGAACCGCGCGCGTTGCCCGGGAATCGAGGAACGCGCGCAGCGGCGCGGGCAGCGGCCTGCCCGGCGATTCCGGGTCGAGCCGCGGCTCGCGCCAGGCGAAGAGCAGCGCCGCGAAGGAGAAGGTGAGCGCCCAGGCGGCGCCGATCAGCGCGTAGGTGAACGGGATCGGCAGATCGGTCGCGCCGCCCAGGCCGTGGGCGAGCGGCGTCATCGGACCAGGATGGTCGCCACCGTGCGGCCCGCGTCGTGCAACTCCACCTCGACCCGGCCGGGAACCCCGACCGTGAACGAGAAGCGCTGCCCGGCGGCGGGTTCCACCTCGAAGGTGTGGTCGGGGTTCGAGTGCACGTGCAGCTCGTCGGCGGTGTCGCTGTCCACCACCAGCTCGATGGGCTGGCCGACGGCGGCCTCGACCCTGGTGTCGTCCGGCGTCACCGTGCCGCCCGCCAGCCGCACCGCGATCACCACGGGCTGCTGCCCGGCCTGCGCGGTGGCCGAGACCGGCGCGGAGCTCTGCTGGGCAACACCGTGATCGGCGTGCTCCCCCTCGTCGGCGCTCGCGCAACCCGCGGTGAGCAGCCCGGCCAGCAGCACGAGGGCACAGCCCCGGCGCAGGTTCGTCACGTGTCGTTCTCCTCGGTCGATTCGGGGTCGTCGCCCGCCCTGCGGTCGCGGACCGCGATGAACACCACGACCCCGACGACGGCGAAGGCGGGCAGGAAGGCCGGGATGGCCAGCAGGATCGAGTGATCCGCGAGCACGTCCACGCCGGCGTACGCGGCGGCGGTCATGCCGATGCCACCGGCTCCGTGCGTTCGCGGCGGGTGCTGTACGGGTAGCGGTCGTTGATCCTGGCCGCGCCCCAGGAGAGCGCCGCGATCAGGACCAGGCTGCACACCAGCACCACCAGCGAGGCCGCGCCGAACAGCCAGGACGGGTAGTCGAAGCTGCGCTCCCGCTGCAGCACCGTGATCTCCGGGACGAAGGGCCGGGTGAAGGTGTTCAGCGCGGGCACCTCCTGCGCGTCGATGCCGGGATCGGCGGGCATGAACACCGGCAGCGCGGTGTGCATGCGGCCGTCCTGCACCCGGAGCACCGTCTTCCAGCTCCCGGAGACCGGCACCGGCGCGGTGGAGACGTAATGCCCCGCCTCGACCCGCCGCAGGTGGTCGACGACCAGGCCGCGGCCGGGGCTCTCGCTGCCGACGCCGCCCTGCCAGCCCAGGATCTCGATCCACTCGGGGTCGTCGCCGACCAGGTCGGCCGGGTTCAGCCGGACGTCGGCGGTGACCATGCGCTCGCCGTTCCGCGGCGGCGCCTCGGTGAGCGTGACGGTGGCGGTGGCGTTCTCCGGCACCGTGTGCGAGAGGCCGTTGGCCACGGCGGCGCCGACGATCAGCACGGCGGCCACCACCAGCGTGCGGCGCACCGCCGGCCGCGGCAGCGGCTCTCCGCGCAGCACGGTGCCGAGCATCCCGCCGATCACGCCACCCGCGATGCCGACCGGCACCGACATGACCAGCAGCTCCGGCCAGATCGATGCGGGCCACGGATTCACGAACATGGCGTTCACCCACAGCGATTCCAGCCACAGCCCGACGGTGGCGGAGACCAGCCCGACCAGCGCGCCCCACAGCACCGGCCTGCGCACCAGCGGCAGCAGCGCCAGCACCTCGACCACCAGCGCGATGCCGAGGTACAGCGGGAAGACATTGCGCGGGGCGTCGATGATCGGCCCGCCGACCAGCAGCGCGACGACGGTGCGGACGACCACCGCGAAGCCGACCACGACGAGCGTGCTGAACCGGCCGAGCACGAGCCGAGCGGCGACCAGGCTGACGGTGGCGGCGGCGACGATCAGCATGGGCTGGAAGACCATCCGGAACTGTTGCACGCCGAAGTCGAACTCCACCTGGAAGACCGAGAGCCCGATCAGCAGCCCGCCGAAGGCGAAGGCGCGCAGCAGCCACATCCGCCTGCTGTCCGGCTCGTCCGGGCGCGGGCGGTTGTGCCTGCCCTCGAACTCCAGTAGCAGCACGCCGACGAGTGAGAGCCCGGCGCCACCGATGAGCATCAGGTGGGTCGGGCCCCAGAGCGTCACATCCTGGCCGAAAATGCGATGCCAGACGTCGTCCAGCGGGAAACCGATGAGCGCGTAGAGCCCGGCGCCCGCCAGCAGGATGCCGCCGACCGGGGCGTACCAGGTGCGGGTGATCCGCACCGCCGCCTTGCCAGGCTTCTCGTCCAGCGGCAGCACGATCGCCGCCATGCCCGCCATGAACAGGAAGAACAGCCCGACCAGGATGAAGTAGTGCGCGGGGTTGGCCAGCGGCCCCTCGTCCCTGCCGTTGCCGACGTGCAGGCTGACGTCCCAGATGAAGCCGAGCAGCGCGGTCAGGATGGTGGCCAGGAACAGCGTCAGCGGCAACGCCACCCACCCGGGCTGGTTGAAGTAGCCGCCGAGCTTGTCGGCGACCGCCTGCAACCAGGTGATGCGGCGGGTCCGGTGCAGGTAGCCGATCCACAGCAGGACCAGGGCGAGGACGCCGGCGGCGCCGGTCATGTACAGCACCTGGTCGAGCGCCGCACCCCCACCTTCCCCACCGGTCTGGGCGAACACTGACAGATCGGGCGCGGTGCTCGGCACGGCAGACCTCCAGTCGTTGAGACCTGTACTAAGTGTGACGAAAAGTAGCACGAACCGGACCACACAGGTGTGGCCCGGACGAGCGAGTCATACCCAGCGGGTCGCGGGTCATTCGCGCCCTCCGCACCCGAGGTCGCCCCGTTCCGGGCGAACACTCAGCGTGCGAGCACCGGCTCCCCGGCGGGCGGCCGGACACCCTGGACGCCGAAGTCGAAGACGAGCAGCGCCGGCACCTGCTGCCCACCCCAGGCCGGCAGCGCCCAGCCGGCGAGAACGGTCAGCCAGACCCCGGTGGTCACCGCGCGCAGATTGCCGCGATCGGCTTGCTTCCCCACCAGCGGGCCGCCGCGCGGACCGCGCTCACCGCCCTGCTCGGGCAGTGACCCTCAGCTCTTTCGCGGCCCCCGCACCGCGAGCCCGAAGAGCCCGGCCAGCACCGCGAACCCGGCGATCACGAGCCAGGCGCGGTGGAAGGCGTCGAGCGCCCGCTCCGGCCCCTCGGGGGCGCCGAGCAGCGCGACCAGCACCGCGACGCCGATCGCGAGCCCGACCTGCCTGGCGGTGCTGAGCACCGCGGAGCCGGTGGCGAAGCGCTCCGGCGGCAGCCCGCCGGTGCCGACCGCGAACGACGTCGGCAGCACCAGCCCCACCCCGATGCCGGTGACGAGCATGCCGCCGAGCAGCCCGCCGAGGTAGTCCGGCTGCAGCGTCACCGCCTGCGACCACCAGAGCGTGCCCGCGCCGAACACCGCGCCGCCCGCCACGAGCACCGGGCCCGCGCCGACCGCGGCGATCAACCGCCCGGCCAGGATCGCCACGACCGGCACCAGCAGCGGCCCCGGCGCGATGGCGAGCCCGGTGCGCAGCGCGGACCAGCCCCACACGGTCTGCGCCCACAGCACCACCGAGAGCAGCATGCCGCCGAAGGCGATGTTGAAGAACACGGCATTGCCGGCCATGAGCGCGAAGTTCGGGGCGCGCAGCAGCGCCGGGGCCACGATCGGGCTGTGGTGCCGCGCGGAGGAGACCGCGAAGCCGACCCCGCCGAGGATCGCGAGCGCGAAGGCGCCGAGCACACCCGGCGAGCCCCAGCCCCACTCCGGGCCCTGGACCAGGCCGAGTACCAGCCCGGCCACCGCCGCCGCGGCGAGCAGCGCGCCGCGCAAGTCGGGCAGGCGGCCGCCGTCGCCGGGCACGTCAGGCAGCACGCGCAGCCCGGCCGCCAGCGCCACCAACCCGATCGGGACGTTCACCAGGAACACCCAGCGCCAGTCGGCCTGCACCAGCAGGCCGCCGAGCACCGGGCCGAGCGCGGCGCCGAGCCCGCCGAAGGCCACCCAGAGCCGCACCGCCGCCTGCCGCCGCTCCGGCGGGCTCGCCGCCAGCACCAGCCCGAGCGAGGCCGGGGTGAGCACCGCGGCCCCGACGGCCTGCAGGACGCGGAAGGCGACCAGCGACTCGACGTTCCACGCGGTCGCGCAGAGCGCCGAGCCGAGCACGAAGAGCCCGAGCCCGAGCAGGAAGGTGCCGCGGATGCCGCTCCGGTCCCCCAGCCGCCCGGCGGGCACCAGCAGCGCGGCGAAGACGATGGCGTAGGCGTTCAGCACCCAGGAGAGCTCCGCGATCGGCACGCCGCCGAAGTCGGCGGCGATGTCGGAGAGCGCGACATTGACGATGAACAGGTCGAGGCTGGAGAGCAGCACGCCCGCGTTCACCACCACGAGGACGGCGCGCAGGTCGGCGGCGGCGCGCGGCGCCGCGGTCACGGAGGCCACGGCGCGCCTCACCCCAGCACCCGGCGGGTCTGCCGCGCGGTGCCGAGCAGGCGGCCGTCCCGGTCCCTGAGCTCGGTGTCGTCCACCGACCAGCCGCCGCCGGTGGAGGCGTTCACGGTCCGGACCAGGACAGGTTGCGGCGGCGCGGTGTCGGCGTGCAGGTGCAGCGAGAAGGCGACGGTCGGCGCTTCGACCGGGGCGCGCAGCACCGGGAAGACGGCGGGCGGCAGCGCGTCGGCGAGGATCGCCAGCGCCGCGGCATCGATCGGCAGCGCCGCGGCATCGATCGGCGACCCGGCGCCGCTCGGCGCGTCGAGGTCGGCCGTCGCGACGGCAGCGCTCCCGTCGGTCGGGGCACCGCCCGCCCCGACCCGCGGGCGGAGCGTTACCCAGGCGCAGAGCTCGCGGTGCTCGACGCCCGTCAGCGGCAGCACGTCGGTCGCCGGGCGGATCTCGAAGTGCGCGCCGGCGGGGACGATCTCGGGCGGCAGCCGGAACTCCGCGCACTCCTCCGGGGCAGGCACCGCCTGCCCCGGAGCACCGGCGTGCGCGGGCACCGCGCTCGGCATCGCGCGCCCCAGCGTCACCGCGGCCGCCGCGACCGCGACCCCGCCCTGCTCGGCCCGGACGTCCACCACGGCGGTATTGCGCCCGACCGCGGTCACCGCGGCCACGAACTCCAGCGAACCGAGCGCCGGGCGGCCGAGGAACCGCAGGTCGACCGCGCGCACCGGCAGCGGCTCAGCGGCGGCGCGCACGGCCACCTCGACCAGCAGCGCCGCCACCACGCCGCCGTGCGGGCCGCTCCACCCCCGCCAGGTCTCGTCCACCCTGGCGGTGTGGCGGCCGTCCCCGGTCGCGGTCAGATCGAAGACCCCGGCAATCCCGGCGTCAGTGAGTTGCGTCATGCAACGCACCTTAGGGCGCGTGAGTTCTTTCACGCAACCGACTACCATGAACCCATGCGCAGAACGAGCTTCGCCGAGATGAACTGCTCCCTGGCCCAGTGCCTGGAGGTGGTCGGCGAGTGGTGGACGTTGCTGATCGTGCGCGACGCCCTGCTCGGCGTGACCCGCTTCGACGACTTCAGGAGCAGGCTCGGAATCGCCCGCAACGTGCTCGCCCAGCGGCTGGAGCACCTGGTCGAGCACGGCATCCTGACCCGCGAGCCGTACCAGGAGAACCCGGTCAGGTACGACTACCGGCTCACCGCCAAGGGCCGCTCGCTCTGGCTGGTGATCACCGCCATGCGGCAGTGGGGCGACGAGTGGGCCGCCGCCGACGGCCCACCGATCCAGTTGCAGCACACGACCTGCGGCCACCGCATGACGGTCGAGCCGGTCTGCTCGGAGTGCGGCGAGCCGGTGCACCGCGGCGAGCTGCGCGCGCTGCTCGGCCCCGGCGCCAGGGACGCGTCGCTGCTGCCCACCCCGCGGTAGCGGCCGGGTTGCCCGGACCCGGACGTACCAGACATCACCGCCGCGGCCGGGACGGCCCGGAATTCCGTGATCGCGTCATCGAAGTCATGCGGCGGGCGTTTCTCCCGGGGTGACCGGTCCGCCACAGTGTGCGTGAGTTCCACGCCCTGGAGGACGCATGTGTTCTGCCATTCTCGATCTCGGCGCCGCGCCGGACGATCCCGACACCTACATCCGGGAATTGATGCGCTGGCATTTCGACCCCGCTACCGGTAGCCCGTACTGGCTGCGCCGGGCGCGCACCCTCGATTTCGACCCGCGGACCGATATCCGCACCTTCGACGACCTCGCCCGCTTCCCGAACGTCGTCGACGAATTCCGGGACATCGCGGTGTCGGAGCTGATTCCGCGCGGCCTCACCGGCGCCGATCGCGAGATCGCCGGGGTCTTCGAGAGCGGCGGCACCACCGGGCTGCCGAAGCGGTTCGTCATGTTCGAGCCCTGGATGGAATTCGCGCTCGGCTGGGACGAATTCCACTACGCCGACCTCGGCACCGTGAACACGCTGGCCATCGCGCCGAGCGGCCCGCACATGTTCGGCGAGTTCGCGACCAGGCGGGCGCGCAGGCACGACGGCGTGAAATTCACCATCGACCTGGATCCGCGCTGGATCAAACAGCTGCTGGCCAGGGGCGCCACCGAGGAGGCGGAGCGCTACGCCGAGCACCTGATCGATCAGGTCGGGCACCTGCTCACCACGCAGTCGGTCGGCATCCTGATCACCACCCCGCCGCTGCTGGAGCGGGTGGCCCGGCGGCCCGAGCTGGTCGCGGCGATCCGAGACCAGGTCCGGTTCATCTGCTGGAGCGGGGCGCACATGGACGCCGACACCCGCGATATCTTCCGGACCGAGATCTTCCCGGACATCCCGCTCAAGGGGCTGTACGGCAGCACCACCATTCTCGGCATGTCCAGGGAGCGCGGCGAGGACCACCCGGACGGGCTGCCGGTATTCGACGCCCCGAGCCCGTATATCGCCTTCCGGGTGGTGGATCCGGCCACCGGCCGCGATGTGGAATTCGGCGAGCGCGGGCAGGTGGTGATGAACCACCTCACCAAGTACGCCCTGCTGCCGAACAATCTGGAGCGCGATACGGCAGTGAAACTCCCGCCGCTGCCCGGCGCGCTCGGTTGCGCCGTCGCGGATGTGGGGCCGGTCAGGACCTTCGGCGATCGCGCCGTGATCGAAGGGGTGTACTGATGGAGGTCCGGATCGACGCGCTCGGCCCGGCCGGGGCCTACCGCTCCCGCGAGCGCCTCCCGCTGACCGCGCTCTCCGGCGCGGCGGTCGGCGAGATCAGCCAGGTGCCACCGCTCTACGTGCGCCGCACGCTGACCACCATGCGCGCCGCCACCGTGCTCCCGGTGCCGGAGCGGCTGGCCGCGCTGGAGCGGGCCGCCGAGCTCTTCCTGCACGGCACGGTGGCCGGGCTGGACCCGCACGAGTACGCCCGACTGGTCTCCACCGTCTCCGGGGTGCCGCTCGCGGTGGTGCGGCAGTCGGTGCAGTGGGTGGCCGACGTGCTGCGTGCCCAGCGCGAGACCCGCACGCTGGCCATGCCGCTGGGCGCGGTGGACGAGTGGAGTGCCGAGCGCACGCTGGCCGGGTCGGCGGTCTGGACCCGGCGCGGCGACCTGTTCGCGGTGCACGCCGCGGGCAACACCCCGGCGGTGCACGGCCTCTGGCCGGAGGCGCTCGCGCTCGGCTACAAGGTGGCGGTGCGGCCGTCGACCCGCGAACCCTTCACCCCGTTCCGGCTGATCACGGCGCTGCGCGCTGCCGGCTTCCCGCCGGACACGGTGACGCTGCTGCCGACCGACTACGCGGCGGCGGACGTGATCATCGCGGAGTCCGACTACGCCATCGTCTACGGCGGGCAGGACGTGGTGGACAAGTACGGCCGCGACCCGCGGGTACTCACCCAGGGGCCGGGGCGCTCCAAGATCCTGATCACCGCGGAGCTGGACTGGCGGCCGCGGATCGAGCTGCTGGCGGCCTCGGTGAGCCACCTCGGCGGCACCGCGTGCACCTGCGCGACCGCCGTGCTGGTCGAGGGCGATCCGGAGCCGGTCGCGGCGGCGCTGGCCGAGGCGCTGGCCGCCATCCCGAGCCTGCCCGCGGACCACCCGGACGCCATCCTCACCGTGCAGCCCGTCGAGTCCGCCCGCGCGATCGACCGGTACCTGCACGAGGTCGCCGGGGACGCCGTGCCGCTGCTCGGCGGCGACACCATCGTGGACGAGCTCCCCTCCGGCGGCGCCGTGCTGCGCCCGGCGGTGCACCTGGTGCCGGACGGCACCGACCCGCGGCTCGGCGTCGAGCTCGGTTTCCCGTGCGTGTGGGTCGGGCGGTGGCGGCCGGAGGACGGCATCGGGCCGCTGCGGAACTCCCTGGTGCTCACCGCCGTGACCACCCGCCGCGACCTGATCGACCGGCTGCTCGACGAGCCGACCGTCACCAACCTGTACCTGGGCGACAACCCGACCACCTGGCTCCGCCCCGGCGTCCCGCACGACGGCTACCTGGCGGAACACCTGATGCGGAGCAAGGGCATGATCCGCACTCCGCTGTGACCGCGCGGTCGTGACCGGCCACCCCGGTGCGCGGCCGCGCGCACCGGTGCCGCAGGATCGAAAACATGGCTATCGACCTCCCCACCGTGGCGCAGATCCGCGAGATCCCGGCCACGCTCACCGCGGACGTGACCGAGCGCGAGATCGACGCCAACGGGCACATGAACGTCGTCTACTACCTGCGGCACAACATCGTGGCCGCGGACGCGCTGCTGCGCACCATCGGGCTGGACGACAACTACCGCGCCGAGCGCAGGCTCGGGCTCTTCACCACCGAGCACCACCTGCGCTACCACAGCGAGCTGCGGCTGGGCGATTCGCTGGCGGTGCACTCCCGGGTGCTGGAGCGCAGCGCCAAGGCGGTGCACATGATGGCCTTCCTGGTGGACGAGCGCAGGGACCGGCTCGCCAACACCCTGGAGATCCTGCTGGTGCACGTGGACCTGGAGCAGCGCCGCTCGGCCCCCATCCCGGACGACCTGGCCGCCGCGCTGGACGACCTGATCGCCGCCTCCGGCAAGCTGGAGTGGGAGGCCCCGGTCACCGGGGTGATGGGGATCCGTCAGCCCTCCTGAGCCACCGCCTCCGGTTCCTTCGCGGCGGGTTTCGGCAGCAGCGCGTACGCGAGGCAGACCACCGCGAAGAACAGGTAGCCGAGCGCGACCTGCGGTGCGGCCGCCCACGCCACCTCGGGGGCGTGGATCAGCCCGATCCAGCTGAGCAGCGCGCCCACCGCGGCCGCGATCGCGGCGGCGTGGAACCGCTTGTCCAGCACGAAGGTCACCAGCGCGCCGAGGACCAGCCCGGCCAGCACCGCGCCCTCGCCGAGCACCTGCAGCCCGTGGTAGACGACGCCCGCCTGGCCCAGCGCCTCCTCCCCCACCTTCTGGGCGCTGGTCCCGGCGGCGCTCAGCGCGTTGTCGATCAGCCCGACCGCCCACTCGGCCAGGTTCGGCAGCAGCGCCGCGACCACCGCGACGGCGTGCAGCCGCGGCACCGCCTGGAAGGCCTGGGCGCCGATGAGCAGCCCGATGTAGAGCAGGATCGGCACGATCGCCGGGATCGGCAGGATCGTGGCGAGCACCCCGAAGAGCCCGAGCAGGCACATCAACCCGATGGCGGCGCCCGCGGCGAGCGAGTAGCCGGTGCGGCCGCCCGCGTCCTTCCAGCCGGGGTGGCCGATGTAGACGGCGGGCGGGAACGGCGAGCCGAACCCCGCGCCGAGCACCGCGCCGAAGCCGTCGGCGAGCAGCACGCTGCGCAGGTTGTAGTTGTCGCCCGCGGCGGCGGCGCTCTCCACGTTACTCATGGCCTCGGTGAAGTTGTAGACGCCGAGCGGGATGGCGGTGGCGAGCAGCGGGGCCAGGTTGCCGAGGCCGTCGACGAGCAGGTCGAGCCGCAGGTCGGGGAGGCCGAGCGCGATATCGCCGACGGCCGCGGCGACGTCCGGCGCGGACATGTACCCGCCGATCCAGCCGATGGCGGTGCCGACCAGCAGCGCGACCAGCCCGACCGGGACATTGCCCGGCAGCTTCACGTCGGTGAAGAAGCCGATCAGGATGATGGCGAGCACCGGGAGCCCGATCCAGGCCGCCTCCCACATCTGCGCGGCGGGGCGCATGGCGATGAAGGTGATCGAGATGCCCGCCAGGGTGCCGAGCATGGCCGCGCGCGGGGTGATCTTCCGGATGAACGGCCCGACGAAGGCGCCGATCATCACGATCACGCCGATCATGAAGGCCCACGCCAACCCCGCCGACCAGGCCCGCACGGCGTCGCCGGTCTGCAGGTAGATCGGCAGCATGACGACGAAGACCACGATGAACATGTGCGGCACGCTCGGCCCGTACGGCAGCGCGGTCACGGTGTCGCGCTGCTCGCGCCGGGCCAGCCTGCGGGCCAGCACCATGTAGTAGAGGTTGCCGAGCACCAGCGCGACGCCGAGCGCGGGCAGCACGGTGCCGAGCACGTCGCCGCTCGGGATGTTCACCACCGCGATGGCGAGCGTGGTGAGCGTGAGGACGTTGACCAGGATGTTGAAGGCCAGCCCGAAGAAGGCGTTGGTGTCGCCCCTGGTCCACCACGGGAGCTTCAGCGGCGGTGCGGGTTCGGCCTGCTCGGCCGGTTTCGTGTCGATCGTCATCGGGGAGTCCTGTTCACCGGGCGGGGCTTGCGGCGGGGGCCAGCGCGTCCAGCACGGCGGCCGATTCGGCGACCCAGCCGAAGATGCCGCCCTGGGCGGCGATCATGGCCAGCCCGACCCGCTGGAATTCGGGGAAGTACGAGCCGACGCAGTCGGCGACGACCAGGCACTCGTAGCCGCGGTCGTTCGCCTCGCGCACGGTGGTGTGCACGCAGACCTCGGTGGTCACGCCGGTGACCAGCAGCGAGGAGATGCCGCGGCGCTCCAGCTCGGCGGCGAGGCCGGTGGCGTAGAAGGCGCCCTTGCCGGGTTTGTCGATCACAGCCTCGCCGTCGAGCGGCGCCAGCTCGTCCACGATGTCGTGGCCGTACTCGCCGCGGATCAGGATGCGGCCGAAGGCGCCCGGGTCGCCGATGCGCTGGGACGGGGTGCCGCGGCGGAGTTTCGCGGGCGGGCAGTCGGAGAGGTCGGGCAGGTGCCCCTCCCTGGTGTGGATCACCGGGATCCCCGCGGCCCGCGCCGCGGCGATGAGCCGGGCCAGCGGCGGGATCACGCCGCGCAATTGCTGCACGTCGTTGCCGAGGCTCGCGCCGAAGCCGCCGGGTAGCAGGAAGTCCCGCTGCATGTCGATCACCAGCAGCGCGGTGGCGCCCGGGTCGAAGGTGAACTGATCCGGCTGCGCCGGCACGTGACGGGGTGTCATGGCGGTGTCCTTCCGCGCCGAGCATCGGCACCCGTCGATTGTGAAAAGGGTGTGTAACTCGGGCGGTGCCCGTATGTATCCGCTGTGTTAGATGATAGGAAAACTGGAACAGGTTTCACTTTCGAAGGAGGACGGCGTGGATATCGCGACCCTGGGCGACATGGTGATGACCGGGTTCCGGAAGCTGGGCTTCATCCGGTACACCGGGATCGATGGCGTGGAGTTCGCCGAGGGGCGCAATGCCGTCGCCATGACGCCGGGCCCCGAGCACCTCAACCACCTCGGCGACGTGCACGCGGCGGTGCTGTTCGGGCTGGCGGAGACGGCCGCCATGGGCGCGGCGGTCTCCGGGATCGCGGCGCACATGGGCGCGTCCTTCGTGGTCGCCAGGGACGGCCGGATCGAGTACCTGGCCAGGGCGAAGGGCGCGGCCGGGCGGTACCTGGCGACCGCCGAGCTGCCCGGCGACACCCTGGAGACGCTGCGCGCCGAGGTCGCGGCCCGCAGGCCGGTGGAGTTCAGCGTCCCGGTGCGGATCACCGGTGGCGACGAAACCCTCGTCGCCACGGCGAGTTTCACCGCCGTCATCCGACCCAGGCGAGACTGACACGGCGAATACTGGAAGATACTGGACTTCACTGGAAGTTCTGATTACAGTCCCGCAGTGTGCCGGACAATGCCGAGCAACTCGAGGATCGCATCGCCGAACTGCGTGCCGCGGTTCGGGGCGCGGTCGCGGCGGGTGATCGTGCCACGGCCCGGCAACTGCGCGCGGAGCTGCGCCGCGCGGAGCACGACTGGGACGATGCCGTGCTCGGGCTGCAGCCGGGCGCGGAGCCGGTCCGCGAGGTCGTCCCCGCGGTCCCGGTGCGCGAGCACGTGCACCGGGCGCTCACCCTGCTCGGCGCGCCCGCCGCGCCGAAACTGGTGCTCGCGGTGCACGATGCCTTCTTCTCCGGCGACCTGGTGGCCGCCCGGCTGACCAGCCTGCGCCGGGACGAGGAGCGCTCCTTCCGGGCCGCGCCGCTGGCCCGGCCGTACTACATCTGCTCGGCGCTGGGCGCCGACCTGCTCGCCCCCGCGCGCGGCCTGCTCGCGGTGAGCACCTGGCCCACCGAGCGGCGCGTGGTCGGGCCGCTCAGCCCGCGCGTCGACCTGCTGACCGCGACCATCCGGCTCGCCGAGCACCTCGCCGCGCTGCCCGACCCCGGCCCGGACGCCAGGCGCGTGGTCTGGAAGCTGGCCGTCTCGGTCCCCGGGGTACGCGGCACCCCGGACACCATCGACCTCGAGCGGGTCGTCGAGTCCGCGGGCCGGGAACTGGCCGTGCACCGCGCCGACGACGCCGCCCACCGGTTGCGCGCCGCCGAGCGGGCGAGCGCGCAACTCGACGACACGGCACAGCTGTTCGGCGTCCGCCTTGCTGTGACCGGCACGCGACGAAAGGAGGCCGGGTGACCACTCCGCTCCCGGCACGCTTGGACCGGCTCCGCGGCACGGCGACCGCGTGCAGGCACAATGCCCGCACCATCGCGGCGCTCACCGCGAACCCCGGCTGCGCGCGGCGCGCCCTGCTCGACGCCGCCGCGGTGGACAAGACCGTGATCGCCAGGGAACTCGGGTTCCCGCCCCGCTTCGGCCAGTCCCAGTTCGCCATCACCAGGGGCAATGCCTTCGAGGCGATGGTGAAGGCGAACGGCTGCGCCGAGCTGCTCGCGCTGCTCCGCACCGAGCTGGACCTCAGCGTCCCCGAGGTCGAGTACTACGACCTCGCCTCGGTCGGCGACAACACCGCGAACGCGGTGCGCTACCGGCGCACGAAGCAGCTCTTCGACCACGCCGTCGTCACCGGCGAGGGCACGCTCTTCGACCACCCGCTGCTCCGCCTCGACATCGCCGGGGCCACCGCGTACCTGGAGCCCGACGTGGTCGCGCTGCGGCTCGGCGGGCAGTTCCACGTGGTGGAGATCAAGTCCTTCCCGGTGGTGGACGGCCAGGCCGACCCGGCGCAGGTGGCCGCGGCGGCCAGGCAGTCCGCGGTGTACGTGATCGCGCTGCGCGAGCTCATCGCCGACCTCGGCGAGGACCCGGACGCGCTGGTCTCGCACAACGGCATCCTGGTGTGCACCAACGACTTCAGCAACCGCCCTACCGCCGCCCTGGTCGACCTGCGCAAGCAGATCGCGGTGGTCGGCCGCCAGCTCTCCCGGCTGACCTCGATCGAGCAGCTGCTGGACGAGCTGCCCGACGGCGTCAGCTTCGAGCCGGGGCCGGAGCTGGCCCGCACCGTCGCCGGGATCGACGCCCGCTACACCCCGGAGTGCATGGCGAGCTGCGAGCTCGCCTTCGCCTGCCGCGCCGAGGCCAGGCGGGAGGGGACGGTCGACGTGCTCGGCCGCGGCGTCTGCGACGACCTCGGCGGGCTGGAGGACATGACCACCGTGCTCGGTTTCGCCGACGGCTCGGTCGAGCCCCCTGCCGAATTCGACGACATCGCCCGGCTGCTCCGGCAGGCGCGGCGGATGCGGCTGGAGATCGCCGGGTGAGCGTGCTGACCGCGCTGGCCAGGCTGGAGGCGGTGCGCGCCGGGCGCGCGCAGCCGATCGCCGGGGTCTGCCACGTACACCTGGCCCGGCGGCCGCTGGTGCTGGTGCCGCTGAAACTGGCGGGCGAGGCGGCGGCCCCGCTGGCGCTGCTGGCGGGCACCGCGGCCGACGAGCCGCGGCTGCTCGTGGTGCCGCAGCCGCGCGACCGGGTGCTGCGGCTGCGCTTCGTCGCGCAGCTCGCCGAGATCGTGCTGCCCTACGTCACCGAGCACACCGTCGAGGTCGAGGAGAAGACCACCAGGGCGGGCGAGACCTACACCCGCTGCCTGGACGCCCCGCAGCTCTGGACCCCGAACACCGGCGGTATCGACTTCCTGCGGCTGCTCGGGCGCTCGGTCCGTTTCCACAGCACCGAGGGCGAGAACCCGGTGCCGCCCGAAGTGCCGCTGCTCGGCCGCTGGCTCACCTGGTTCTGCGACCGCGCCGAGCACCCCGGCTCGGCGGTGCTGCTGCCGATGACCTCGGTGCTCGCCGCGCACTGGGCCAGCGGCCAGTCCGCGCTGGAGGACGCCAACCTGGCCGCGCTGCTCGGCTGGATCGCGCCGCCGCCCGGCCGCACCGGCGCCGAGGCCGCCGCCCGCGCCGAGGACCCCCTCGCGGTGCCGCCCGCGGGCCCGGCCACCGACCCCGGCTTCGACAACGAGGAGCTGGCCCCGCTGATCACCGGCTACGACGAGGCGCCGGAGGGCCCGGCCAAGGTCACCGCGGAGCAGCGGCTGCGCCGCGCCCTGCTGCGCCAGCTGGAGCCGACCTGGCAGCTGCTCTGGCAGGGGCTGAACCTGCTGCGCGCGCTGCCGCAGGGCGCGCACGTGCCCGGTCGCTGGAACGACGACGTCGGCGCCTTCAGCTACTTCCTCGGCACCGTCCCGGAGGGGGTGCCGCAGCCGCGCCGCGACTCCGCGGTCTCCGCGGTGCGCAGGCTCCTCGACCGGGAGCGCGCGCTGGAGCGGTACGAGGCCGAGCGCGCCTTCGACGACCCCCGGCTCATGCTGGAGCACCGGCTGGCGGGCGCCGCCTTCCACGGCACCGTGGTCGAGGCGGACCCCACGCGGGTCACCGTGCCGGAGGGCAAGAGCAAGAAGGTGCTGCGGCCGAGCCTGCGGGTGCGGACCAGCGACCCCTTCGTCGCGGTGCCCGGCGAGAAGCTGTGCAATATCGGCTACCCCAAGCAGTCCGGCGAGGTGCTCGAGGTCGACGGCGACACCGTGCTGCTCGAGCTCTCCGGCGGGATGGGCCGCAAGCTGCTCCCGGAGCCGGGCACGGTGCCCGGGATCGGGGCCGCGGTCGGCTTCGCCCGCTTCTCCCCCGCGGGCTCGTCCCGCCCCACCTCGCTGCCGAGCCGGGAGGAGACGCCGTGGACGCACGGCGGCCCGCCGCCGGAGTGGCTGCCCACCGCGGACACCTTCGAGGAGCTGTGACCGAGAACCTCTCCGCCGCCGCGGAATCCGCCGTCACCGGCATCCTCGCCGACCTCGCGGGCGGCACGAACCGGGCCGTCGTCGTGGACTCGCCGCCCGGCGCGGGCAAGTCCACCCTGGTCGTGCGCGCGGCCAGGCAGCTGGCCGAGTCCGGGCGCCCGCACATGATCGTGGCGCAGACCAACGAGCAGGTCGACGACCTCATCGAGCGGCTCGCCACCGCCGACCCGGAGCTGGCCATCGGGCGGGTGTCGAGCCAGAGCTACACCGAGTCGGCGCGCGTCCAGCACCCGAACGTGGTCTCCCGGCAGAAGATCGCCGACCTGGAGGATCGCACCGTGCTGATCGGCACCGCGGCCAAGTGGGCCACCATCGACGACGGCCGCTGGGAGCACGCCATCATCGACGAGGCGTACCAGATGCGCTCGGACATGCTGCTGCGCATCGCGAACCGCTTCGAGCGCGGGCTCTTCGTCGGCGACCCCGGCCAGCTCGACCCCTTCGCCACCGTCGACACCGGGCGCTGGGCCGGGCTCGGCTGGGACCCGACCACCAGCGCGGTCGCCGTCATGCTCACCAACAACCCGGAGATCCGGCCGCACACGCTGCCGGTCTCCTGGCGGCTCTCCGCCGCCGCCGCGCCGGTGGTGTCGGCGGCCTTCTACCCGTTCACCCCGTTCCGGGCCGGGACCGGCAGCGGCGACCGGCACCTGGAGTTCGCGGCGCGCGGGCTGCGCACCCCGGTCGACCTGGTGCTCGACGAGGCCGCCGAACACGGCTGGGGCTGGTACGAGCTGCCCCGGCGGCACACGCTGCGCACCGACAGCGAGGCGGTGCGCGCGGTCGCCGACATCACCCGGCGGGTGCTGGAGCGGGCCGCCACCGCGCACTCCGAGCAGGGGGTGCGGCCGGTCACCGCGGAGCGGGTGGCGATCGGGACCGCGCACCGCGACCAGGCCGAGGCGGTGCGCAACGCGCTGCGCGGCGGGGTCGCCGAAGGCGTCACCGTCGACACCGCGAACCGGTTGCAGGGACGGGAGTACGACATCACCGTGGTGCTGCACCCGCTCTCCGGCAGGCGCGACGCGGGCGCCTTCCACCTGGAGGCCGGGCGGCTCTGCGTGCTCGCCTCCCGGCACCGGCACGCCTGCGTCATGGTGGGGCGGGCCGGGATTCCCGAGCTGCTCGACTCGCACCCGTCCGCCGAGCCGGTGCACCTCGGGGTGCCGGTCAAGTTCCCGGACGGGTGGGAGGCGAATCACGCGGTGCTGAGCCACCTCTCGAAGCACCGGGTTCCGGCGAACGGGTAGCGCCGGCACGCGCGGGGGCAGCACACCGAGCGGGCGCTCTTCGCGCGGGACGGCGCAGGCGCGACCGATCGGCCCGGCGAGACCGCTCTCAGGCCTCGGCGGGGGCCGCGAAGGTGGCGGCGAGTGCCCGCGGAACTCCTCCCGGCTCGCCCGCGTACGCGAGGTACCCGTCCGGGCGGACCAGGTAGGCGGCGGTCTCGGCGGCGTAGGTGCGCGCGAAATCGCCCGCGCTGTCCCGGATCACCGGCAGCACCGTCTCGACCGGGGTCTCCGGGCCCGCCAGCAGGTACACGTCGAGCTGTCCGTGCGCCACCCGCCTGGCATCGTCCACCACCCGCTCGAGCGCGGTGAACCAATCCGGCCCCGGCTCCTCTCCGGTGTAGACCAGGAGCGTGTGATCGGCTCCGGCGAGCAGCGAGAACAACCGGATCGGGAACTGCACGAGTTCGCGGGTGAGCCCGGCCGCGTCCGGCGCGCGCCGCCCGGCCGCCACGCCCCCGAGCGTCGAGAGCAGCACGATCGGGCTGTCCCGGTAATCGAGCAGCAGCTGCGCCTCCCTGCGCAGCATCTGCTCCGGGTCGGCGGCTTCGATCCCTTCGCGGGCGTGCCGCACCGTGCGGCCCACCACCTCCTCGCCCACCGGCCTGCGCTCGGCGTCGTAGCTCGCCAGCAGCTCGGGCCCGGCTGCCCCGGCGACGGCGAGCGCCAGCTTCCAGCCCAGGTTGTGCGCGTCCTGGATGCCGGTGTTCATCCCCTGGGCCCCGGTCGGCGGGTGGATGTGCGCGGCGTCGCCCGCCACGAAGACCCGGCCGGTGCCGTAGCTGTCCACGATCCGGTGGCTGATCCGGAACACCGAGGACCAGCGCAGGTTCCGCGCGGCAGCGGGTTCGGGGGCGAGCCGGTCCAGCACCGCCTGGATGTGGTGCAGCTCGGGCGCCCGGTCGCCCTCCATGCCGTGCGCCACGCCCTCCGTGGCCGGGACGGCGAGCTCCTCCGGCGCCAGCATGGAGACCCGGTACCGGCGGTGCCCCGGCAGCGGGATGCAGACCAGCACGTCCGCCCTGCGGGTGGACCGCACGCCGTACCCGGACGGAACGGTCCAGTCCAGCTCCACGTCGCCGAGCATGTACTGCTCGGCGAAGGCCGCGCCCTCGAAGCTCAGCCCGAGCCCCTTGCGGACCGCGCTGTGCGCACCGTCCGCCCCGACCAGGTACCCGACGCGCACCGTCTCCTCGCCGCCCGGCCCGCGCAGCACCGCGGTGACGCCGCTGCCGTCCTGTTCGAACGAGGCCAGCGCGGTCCGGTACTCCACCCGCACCCCGCACCGCAGCAACCGCTCGCCGAGGATTCGCTCGGTCTCGTACTGCGGCAGCGCCGCGAAGCCGTACGGAATGTCCGGCGGCGGCTCCAGATCGAGCCGCGCCACCTCCGCCCCGTCGGCATACACCAGCTGCCCCCGCATCCGCACCGCCGCGTCCAGCACCTCGCGCAGCACCCCCATCCCCTCGAACACCTCCAGCGTGCGCGGCTGCACCCCCACCGCCTTCGCGAACCGCGGCCGCTCACTCAACTGCTCCACCACCCGGCACCGCACCCCGCGCCGCGCCGACTCCACCGCCGCCGCCAACCCCACCGGCCCCGCACCGACGACGAGCACCTCCGCATCCGCCATCCGCCGAGTCTAGGTTTCCACACCCACCCAGCAGCACACTTTCAGCAAACTGGCATCAATTAGGGTGGCGCCGTGCCGGCCTGGCTGAACCGCGTCAACCGCGCCCACCCGTGGAGCCACAACGACCACTACCTCGGCTGGGTGGTGCGCCGAGTCCGCGCCTCGGGCGCCCGCGATGTCCTCGACATCGGCTGCGGCACCGGCAATCTCGTCGCCCGGCTGCGCGGGCACTGCACCGTGACCGGGCTGGAGCGCGATCCCGCGACCGCGGCCGTCGCCACCGAACGCTTCCGCGGCGACCCCGCCGTGCGCATCCTGCCCGTCGACTTCGCCGACCGCGACCCGGATGCCCGCTGGGACGCCATCACCCTGGTCGCCGTACTGCACCACCTCCCGCTCGACGCCACCCTGCGCGCCCTGCGCGGCACCCTCGCTCCCGGCGGGAGGCTCGTCGTGGTCGGCTGCCACCGCGACGCCACCGCCGCCGACGCGCTCACCCGGCTGCCCGCGGTCCTGCTCAACCCGGTCATCGGCCTGCTGAGGCACCCCGCCCGCGCCACCGAGCCGCCCCCGCACATGCGGGCCCCGGTGGCCGAGCCGACGCAGACACTGGCCGAGATCCGGGCCGTGGCCGCCAGGGAGTTGCCGGGCGCGCGGATTCGGCGCAGGCTCTTCTGGCGCTACACCCTGGTCTACGACCACCGCGTTTGAGGACGCGGTCGAGGGCTAAGCCTGCGGACACGGGCGGCACACGCCGGAACCCGATACGGAGGTCTCCCCCATGCCAGGAAAGAGGAAGGCGCAGGCGCTGCTCGCGCCCGCCGCCGGAGTGACCGCCCTGGTGGCGTGCACCGTCGCACTGCTGCCGCTGACGGTGCAGGCCGCCGAGCCGCCCTGCGGGCTGAACGGCGCCGACTACCAGGGCGTCACCTACCGGGTGGCCTCCGCGGCCGAGCCGACCGGCGAACTCGTCCTCGACCCGGAGACCGCCGCGCTGCGCACCGAAACCGGCGCCCTCCAGGGCAGCTGGACCACCGTCGCCGCGGGCGACGCGGGCTTCGGCCTGCGGCTGCGGCTCGACACCGACCAGCACGGCAACCCCGCCGCCTCGGCGCTGGACCTGCGGGTCACCGGCTGCCGCGCGGACGGCCGGGTGACCGCGCTCGCGGGCGACCACACGCTGCCGGACGGCACGGTCCGGCCGGTCAGCGCCGAGGCCGCCGAAAGCCGGTCGTGAATCGCGGACCGCACCGGGTACCCCTGGGCTGATCGCGCCGGTACCGAACCGGCGAACGAGCGAAAGAGGCGAACGGCGTGCTGGAGAAGTTCCTGGACAGGGGTGTCGTCGCGGTGCTGGACCGGGCGGCGGAGGTGCAGGCGCCGCTGGTGGCCCGCTACGCCGAGTTCGTGCGGGACAGGCACCCGGACGAGACGCCGGACGAGCTGGTCCGCAGGCTGGAGAAGCACTACCTGGTCACCGTCACCGCCAGCGGCGTCGCGGCCGGGCTGAGCGCGGCGGTGCCCGGGGTGGGCACGCTGATCGGGCTGGCCGCGGCGGGCGCCGACACGGTGCTCTTCCTGGAGGCGTCGACGGTGTTCGTGGTCGGCGCCAAGGAGGTGTCGGAGCGCTCCACCGGCACCGTGCGCGGCCCGCTGGTCTCGGCGGTCATCCTGGGCGGCGCAGGCGCCAAGGCGCTGAACGCCGCGGGCCGCTCGGCCAAGCAGTGGGACACCGCGCTGGCCAATCGGCTGCCGGTGATCTCGAAGATGTCCGACGGCCCGGTCAAGAAGTTCGTGGTGCAGTTCCTGGTGAAGCGCGGCGCGCTGGCCTTCGGCAAGGCGATCCCGGCCGGGATCGGCGCGGTGATCGGCGGCGCGGGCAACAACATGCTGGCCCGCGAGGTCATCCGCAACCTGCACACCGCGCAGCGGAACCCGGAGCTAGTGCTCGACCGTGCGCGCGAGAATGCCGAGGGTCGCGCGTAGCGCCGACTCCGGGATCACCGGGAAGAGGTCGTGCCTGCGGTACCGCTCGGCGATCTTGCTCCAGTCGTAGTACGAGGTGACCAGCGTGCCGATCTCGCTCGGCTCGAGGAAGTAGCCGTAGCGGTGCTCGATCGGCGGCTGGATCTGCCCGGAGATGGTCCACTCCAGGTGCGCGTCCGGCTCGAACTCGGTGATGATCACCGTGACGTCGTACTTGCCCATCGGGTAGTCGTTGAGCGATTCCCGGTCCATGTGCACCACGAACCGGTCGCCCACCGCGCGCACGGCCTCGCCCTCCGCGGACTGCAGCATCCCGGAGCTGTCGATGGCCACGTGCCCGGCCGGCGAGCAGAGCAGGGCGAAGATCTGCGCGGGCGGCGCCGCGATCTGCCGCCGCACCTCGAATCGTTCCTCGGTCATACCGTCAGCTTGACACGGGCGGCTCGGCGACCGGGTCCGGTACCGGCCGATCGCGCCACATCCGGTACCCCCGGTGCGCCGCGTAGGCGCCGAGCCCGGCGGTGACGCACCAGACCCCGATCGCGGTGTAGGCGAGCGGCGCCGAGAACTCGCCGATCGAGGCGCCGAGCGCGGTGTAGACGAAGGCGCGCGGCGCCGAGCCGATGAACGACCCGGCCACCATCTGCCAGAGCGGGACGCCGAAGGCGCCGAACACGTACGAGGCCATGGCGTCGGAGATGCCGGGCACGAAGCGCTGCCCCACCACCGCCCACAGCCCGCCGCGGGCGATCTGCGCGTCGATCCGGTCCGACCGCTCGGCGCCGATCAGCCCGCGCGCGCTCGACCGCCCCGCCCGCCTGCCGAGCAGGCCGGCGATCGCGGCGGTGCCGACCGCGGAGCAGAGCGTGACGACGGTGCCGAGCAGCGGCCCGAACAGCAACCCGCTCATGGCGGCGAGCAGCGTCCCCGGCACGAAGACCGCGGCGAGCAGCGCCGACACCGGCACGAAGACCAGCGGCGCGAGCGGCCCCGCGGCCCGGATCAGCTCGCGCACCTCCTCGATGTCGATCACCCGCCGCACCGCGACCAGGTAGAAGAGCACCGCGAGGACGAGCACGACCACGCCGAGCCTGGCGGCGGCGCGACGACGGCTCGGGGCCGGAAGGTGCTCGGTCATGATGGTGCCAATCCTGCCGCATCCCGGTGCCGCCGACGACCCGGGCGGTCCGCACGCAGACGCGGCCCGCCCCGGTCGCGCCGGTAACCGCCCCGCGCGGGTCCCCCGGTGCCCGCCGCGCGCCGGTTACCGTGGGCAGATGCTCGATCACCTCGCCCTGCAGTGCGTCGACCCGGATCGAGCGGCCGCGTTCTACACCCGGGTCTTCGCCGCGCTCGGGGTCCGCGAGGCCATGCGCGTCGACCGCCCGGAGGGCGCCGTCATCGGGCTCGGCGGCGCGGACGGCTTCCCGCACCTCTGGCTCGGCCCGCGCGTGGACGCGGGCCACCGCCCGGTGCACCTCGCGCTCACCGCGGGCTCCCGCGACGCCGTGCACCGCGTGCACGAAGCGGCCGTGGCCGACGGCGCCGAGATCCTGCACGAACCCCGGCTCTGGCCGGAGTACCACCCCGGCTACTACGCGGTCTTCCTCCGCGACCCCGACGGCAACAATGTCGAGGCGGTGCACCACCACTTCGGTGGCTGAACGCGACAGCGCCCCCGTCCCGGGCGGGACGGGGG
>NZ_JBHVAK010000033.1:0-73260 GCF_042667085.1 Nocardia sp. NPDC057353 | reverse complement strand
GGGCTGGCTCCACTTCTACAATCACCACCGAGCCCACTCCGCGATCGGAGGCCGACCACCGGTCACCCGACTGACCAACCTCCCTGGACATCACAGCTAGTCCGCGGCGGCGACCAGCGGCTCCAGCGTGAGCCCGGGGTGCTCCTTCTCGATGTACTGCAGCCGCCACTTGTCGCTGAAGAGCGCGAGCAGCGCGCCGTCGCTGCGGGTGAAGACCTCGACCCCGCGCTGCCGGTCCAGCTCCGGCGCGGAGGCGGCGTCGGTGCGCCGCGCGATCGAGTAGCCGAGGAAGTCGAGCTTGGTCTCCACGCCGTACTCGCCGAGCATCCGCGCGGTGACCACCTCGAACTGCATCGGCCCGACGGCGGCGAGCACGGGGGCGGCGTCGCCGCGGGCGTCGTTGCGCAGCACCTGCACCACGCCCTCGGAGTCCAGCTGGTCCATGGCCTTGCGGAACTGCTTGTACTTGCCCGCGCTCTCCGCGCGCAGCACCGCGAAGTGCTCCGGCGCGAACGAGGGGATCGGCGGGAACTCCACCTTCCGGTCCACGAAGAGCGTGTGCCCCGGCGCCAGCGCGGTGGCGTTCACCAGGCCGACCACGTCGCCCGGGTAGGCGGTGTCGACGGTGGTGCGCTCCCGGCCGAAGACGGTGAGCGCGTACTTGGTGGCGAACGGCCGCCCGGTCTGCGCGTGCGTCACCACCATGCCGCGCTCGAACTCGCCGGAGACGATGCGCATGAAGGCCAGCCGGTCGCGGTGCGCGGTGTCCATCCCGGCCTGCACCTTGAAGACGACGGCGCTGAACGGGTCGCCGGTCTCCCGTGGCGTTCCCGCGACGTCGACCCGCGCGCGCGGCGGAGGGGCCAGCGCGATCAGCGTCTCCAGCAGCTGCCTGACCCCGAAGTTCAGCATGGCGGAGGCGTAGATCACCGGCGAGGTCTGCCCGGCCAGGAAGAGCTCCTGGTCGTGGTCCTGCCCGGTGGCCGAGAGCAGCTCGCTCTCCTCGGCCGCGGTGCTCCAGGCCTCGCCCTCGCGGTCGGCCGCGGTCGCCGGGTCGATCGACTCCTCCGGCGCGATGGTGGCGCCGCCCGCGGTGCGGGTGAAGTGGATGTACTCCTCGGCGGCGCCCTCCGCGCCGCGGCGCAGCAGCCCGCGGAAGTCACCGGCGATGCCGACCGGGAGGAAGAGCGGGGTCGGGGTGAGCCCGATCCGCTCGTCGATCTCGTCCAGCAACTCCAGCGGGGCCCGGCCGGGGCGGTCCCACTTGTTGATCACGGTGATCACCGGGATGCCGCGGTGCCTGCAGACCTGGAAGAGCTTCAGCGTCTGCGGCTCCAGCCCCTTGGCGGCGTCGATCAGCATGACCGCCGCGTCCACCGCGGTGAGCACGCGGTAGGTGTCCTCGGAGAAGTCGGAGTGGCCGGGGGTGTCGACCAGGTTGATCACGTTGTCGATGTCGGAGCCCGCGGTGCGGTAGTTGAACTGCAGCGCGGTGGAGCTGACCGAGATGCCGCGCGCCTTCTCCATCTCCATCCAGTCCGAGACGGTGGACTTGCGCCCGGCCTTGCCGTGGATCGCGCCCGCCTCGGAGATCACCCTGGCGTGCAGCGCCAGCGCCTCGGTGAGGGTCGACTTGCCCGCGTCCGGGTGCGAGATCACCGCGAACGTGCGCCTGCGGGCGACCTCCGCGGGCAGCCCGCGCGGGACGGAGACGACGGCGCCGTCGGAGGAGGCGGTCACGGTGATTCGGCCCTTTCGCACGCTGGTCGGCAACCTGTCCAGCCTACGCGATTCGCGCGTGACCTCCCGATTCCGAGGGAACTGGCCAGGTGGGGTATGGTGGTCGGGTTGTCTCGGCGAGGGTGACCGCCCAGCGTGCACCGTGATCGACGCGGCTCGGCCTTCCGGCCGTCCGGTCGTTTCCATTCGCCCGACGAGCAGACCATCGCGCAGGACGTCCCGCGCGTAGACCCGTGTCCAGCCCGGAATAGCCGTAGGAGTCATTCAGTCATGTCCGACGTCAACGTCCTCGAGGCCGTCGTACGCACCGAGTTCGGTAAGGGCGCAGCCCGTCGCACCCGCCGGGCGGGCAATGTCCCGGCCGTCCTGTACGGCCACCAGTCGGATCCCCAGCACCTGGCCGTGAACGCCCAGGAGTTCGCCGCGATCCTGCGTGCGCACGGCACCAACGCCGTGCTGAACCTGGTGATCGACGGCACCCCGCAGCTCGCGCTGACCAAGTCCGTTGTGGTGCACCCGATCCGCCGCTACATCGAGCACGCCGACCTGCTGATCGTGAAGCGCGGCGAGAAGGTCACCGCCGACGTGAACATCGTCGTCACCGGCGACGCCGCCGCGGGCACCCTGGTCACCCAGGAGGCCACCACCGTCTCGATCGAGGCCGAGGCGCTGAACATCCCCGAGTCCATCGAGGTCTCGGTCGAGGGCGCCGAGGAGGGCACCCAGATCACCGCCGCCGACCTGTCGCTGCCCAAGGGCGTCGAGCTGGCCGTCGACCCGGAGACGCTGATCGTCAACGTCATCACCGCGCCGGTGGTCGAGGACCCGGAGGCCGACACCACGGAGACCTCCGAGGCCGCCGAGGGCGACGACGCCGCCGAGGCCGACGCCGAGAGCGCCGAGTAACAGCGGACCGTGTCCGAACCCGCCGCCGGGCCCGCGCTGGTCGTCGGCCTCGGCAACCCCGGGCCCGAGTACGAGCGGACCCGGCACAATGTGGGCTTCCTGGTCGCCGACGTGCTCGCCGAGCGCGTCGGCGGCCGGTTCACCGCCCACAAGAAGTCCGGCGCCGATCTGCTGCAGGCCCGGCTGGACGGGCGGCAGGTGCTCCTCGCCAAGCCCCGCTCGTTCATGAACGTCTCCGGGCGGCCGGTCGCCGCGCTCGCCCGCTTCTTCTCCGTGCCGCCGACCGAGGTCGTCGTCGTGCACGACGAGCTGGATCTGCCGTTCGGCACCATCCGGGTCAAGCGCGGCGGCGGCGAGGGCGGCCACAACGGCCTGCGCAGCATCTCCGCCGCGCTCACCACCAAGGAGTACCTGCGGGTGCGGGTCGGCATCGGCCGCCCGCCGGGCAGGCAGGACCCGGCCGACTTCGTGCTCAAGCCGTTCGCGGCGCCGGAGCGCAAGGAGATCCCGGTCATCGTCGAGCAGGCCGCCGACGCCGTCGAGCTGCTGCTCCGGGTCGGCCTGGAAGCCGCGCAGAACCAGCTGCACTGAGGGGTCATGGTCTCGAACGCACAGCGCGCCGCCGCCCACCGGGTCGCGCCCTTCGTCCTCGGCCCGGTCGGCGGCATCCGCCGGGCCGGTGCCGTCCGCCTCGACGGCACCCGAATCCTGCTGACCGGCGCCTCCTCCGGGATCGGCAGGGCCGCCGCGCTGCGCACCGCCGCCCGCGGCGCGGAGCTGCTGCTGGTCGCCCGGCGCGCCGATGAACTCGAGCAGCTGTGCGCGGAGATCTCCGCTGCCGGCGGCAAGGCCGAGTACCGCGCCTGCGACATGGCCGACCAGGCGCAGGTCACCGAGCTGGTCGAGAGCCTGGACGGCCCGGTCGACGTGCTGATCAACAATGCCGCGCGCTCGATCCGCCGCCCGCTCACCGAGTCGCTGGACCGGCTGCACGACTTCCAGCGCACCATGGCGGTCAACTACTTCGGCGCGGTGCAGCTCACGCTCGGCGTGCTGCCGGGCATGCTGGCCCGCGGCGGCGGGCACGTGCTCGACGTCTGCACCTGGACGGTCGCCGCGGACAGCTCCCCGCGCTTCGCCGCCTACCACGCCTCCAAGGCCGCGCTGGCGGGCTTCAACCGCAGTGCGGGCGCCGAACTGGCCACCGCGGGAATCGCCTTCACCACCATCGGCTACCCGCTGGTGCACACCGCCATGAGCTCGCCGACCGAGCGCTACCGCAGGCTGCCCGGGCTCACCCCCGAGCAGGCCGCCGACTGGATCCTCACCGCCCTGCGCACCCGCCCGGTCCGCATGGTCCCGCGCTACGCCGCCGTGCTCAGGGCGATCAATCAGGTCTCCCCGCGCACCGTCGACCGGATGCTCGCCCGCCGCGCCTGATCACGGGCGCGTCCGCGTCAGGTGACGCGGAAGACCGGCCAGCCGATCTCGGTGCGCCACCCGGCGGGATCGCCCGTGTCCCCGGGACCGACGACATAGATCTCCCGCACCGGCCCGGCCACCGACATCGCGTTCTGCACCACCCAGGTTCCGAGTCGGCCGTACGTGACCTCGACCCCGTCGTGTTCGCCGACGTGGGTGGTGACGGCCAGCTCCGCGGCGGGCAGGACCACGGGGTGCACGCGTCCGGTGCGCGGGGGCGCGGCGGTCGGCAGGTAGACCAGCGCGTGCCCGCGCTCCTGCTGGAAGAGGGCGTTGTCGTAGCTGCCGCCCGGCGGTCCGGTCACGGCGTCGCCGACGGCCGCCCGCAACTCGGCCATCGCGCCCGCGTACCAGGCCGCCACCTCGCGATGCCCGATCACGGCCTCGATCCCCGCGACCGTCCTGGCAGGCTCCGCACGCAGCTCGACATCGATCGACGCGGGGTCGGGCCGGAGCAGCCTGCGCAATGACACGACCGCGGCCCTGGTGCGGTCGAGCGTGGCCTCGAGGCGTTCCAGGTGGTCGGCGACCAGGGCCGCCCTGACATCGGGGTCGGGGGTCCGCAGGATCCGCTGCACATCGCTCAGCGGGACGTCGAGCTGGCGGAGCCGGTGGATGACCTGCGCGGTCGGGATCTGGTCGACACCGTAGTAGCGGTACCCGGTGGTCTCGTCCACGACGGCGGGTTCGAGCAGGGCCGTCTCGTGATATCGGCGCAGGGTCCGCACGCTCAGCTGGGTCAGCCGCGAGAATTCCCCGATGGTCAGCACCTCCTCATTCTGAACGCTCCCCCCGGGGGAGGGTCCACGGCTTGACCCTCCCGCGCCGCGAGGCCGCACGGTGGTCGCATGACACAGCACACCGATCTTCCGTCCGCCGTGCGCGACTTCCTCACCGCCCACATCGCCAGGGACGCCGATACGGCCTCGTCGTTCCTCACCGCGGATGTGGTGGCCGTCGACCAGGGCGAGACCTTCCGCGGCCGGGAGGACGTCCGCGCCTTCCTGCGGAACGCCGGGTCCGAATTCGAGTACACGACCGAGCAGCTCGGCGCGCGCCGCGTCGACGCCGCGCACTGGGTGGTGACCGTGCGGCTCGCGGGCACCTTCCCCGGCGGTGTCGCCGAGCTCGACTACCGATTCGCGCTGCGGGACGGCCTCGTCGCCGAACTCGTCATCGCGAACCACGACCGCGATCGCCTCGACGGTCGCCGGGCGCTGGTCACGGGTGGCACGAAGGGCTCGGGCATGGCCGTCGCGGCGCGCCTGCGGGAGCTGGGCGCCGACGTGTACGTGGCGGCCCGCACGATGCCCGACGGGTACGAGCACCCCGGCCGATTCATCGAAGCGGACCTGTCGACGATCGGCGGCACGGACGCCGTGGCCACTCGAATCGCCGAGGCAGGCGGGCTCGACATCCTGGTGCACGTGGTCGGTGGCGCGTCGACGCCCGCCGGTGGCTTCGCGGCCATCACCGACGACCAGTGGCTCACCGAGCTGCACCTCAACCTCCTGGGAGCGGTGCGGCTCGATCGCGCGCTGCTGCCCGCGATGATCGAGTCCGGGTCGGGCGTGGTGCTGCACTTCACCTCGATCCAGCGGGAACTGCCCCAGTACGACGCATCCCTGGCGTACGCGGCAGCGAAGGCCGCGCTGCGCACCTACAGCAAGGGACTCGCCAATGAACTCGCGCCGCGCGGGGTGCGGGTCAATGCGATCAGCCCCGGCGGGATCGAGACCGAAGCCTACGAACGATTCGTGGACCGGATCGCCGAGGGCAACGGGCTCACCCGGGAAGCGGCGAAGCGGACCATCCACGACTCACTGGGCGGGGTGCCGCTCGGCCGCTTCGCGCACCCCGGGGAGATCGCGGACCTGGTCGGGTTCCTGGTCTCGGACCGCGCCTCGGCCATTGTGGGAGCCGAGTACGTGATCGACGGGGGGACCGTTCCGACCGTCTGACCTAGTCCAGGTGCGCGGCGGTGGCGGCGCGGCGCAGCTTGCCCGACGAGGTCTTGGGCAGCGCGCCGGGCCCGAGCACCGTGACCGAGCGCGGCCGCACCCCGACCTCGGAGAAGACGGCGTGCACCACCTCGCGCTCGATCCGCTTCACCTGTTCGGCGTCCTCGTGGTCGTTGCTCTCCACCACCACCGCGAAGCTCTCCCGCTTCTGCCCGGCGTCCAGCCGGACCGCGACGGCATTGCCCGGCCGCACCCCGGTGACCCGCCCCGCCGCGCGTTCGATGTCGGTGGGGTAGATATTGCGGCCGCCCATGATGATGACGTCCTTGATCCGGCCGCAGACCACGATCAGCCCGCGCTCGGTGAAGTAGCCGATGTCGCCGGTGTCCAGCCAGCCGTCGGCGTCCTGCGCCGGGCGGAAGCCGTCGACCGTGACGTAGCCGGAGGTGACCGCGGGGCCGCGCAGCTCGATCACGCCGACCGAGCGGGTCGGCAGCGGCTGCCGCTCGGCGTCCACGATCCGCCCCTCCAGCTGGTCCACCAGGTAGCCGAGGGTGGGCAGCGCGCGCACCGAGCCGTGGTGGCCGCGCCGGTCGCGCACCGGGACCGCCTTGCCGATCGCCTCCAGCAGGTCCGCGTCGACCACGTCGACCACCTGGCCGAGCCCGGGGTCGGGGATGGAGACGGCGAGCGTGGTCTCGGCCATGCCGTAGACCGGGGTGAGCGCGGCCGGGTCCAGGCCGAAGCGCTCGCCCGCGGCGGCGAGCTGCTCCATGGTGTCCGGGTCGACCGGCTCGGCGCCGTTCCACATGTAGCGCACGCTGCTCAGGTCGTAGGCGCCGTCCTCGGCGCGGGAGAGCCGCCGGGCCAGCAGCGAGTAGGCGAAGTTGGGGGCGGCGGTCACGGTGCCGCGGTACTTGCCGATCAGCTCGGCCCAGAGCAGCGGCTTGGCCAGGAAGTCGAGCGGCGTCACGCACACCACCTCGGCCCCGAGCTGCATGGGCACGCTGAGGAAGCCGACCATCCCCATGTCGTGGAAGAGCGGCAGCCAGCTCACCATGACGTCCTGGTCGAGCTGGAACTTCACCCGGTCGAACATGGCGTAGGCATTGACGAAGAAGTTGCCGTGCGTGATCCGCACCGCCTTGGGGGAGCCGGTCGAGCCGGAGGTCAGCTGCTGCAGCGCGATGTCGTCCTCGCCGGTGGGCAGCGGGTCGGTGTCCGGGCCCTCGTGCAGCCGGTCGATCCGCACCACCGCGATGCCGCGCTCCAGCAGCAGCGGCTCGGCCGCCTCGAAGGGCGCGCCGAGCACGACTGCCTTGGCCTCGATCATGCGCAGCACGGTCTCGGTGTCCTGCGCCCAGACGGCGAGGTCGGTGCGCGGCGTCGGCTGGTGCAGCATGGTGATGGAGGCGCCGCGCATCCAGACCGCCTGGCAGGCGGGGGCGATGTCGACCGGCATCCCGGCCAGCACCCCGACCGCGTCGCCGTGCCCGATCCCGGCCGCCGCGAGCCCGCCCGCCATCCGCCTGGCCTGGCCGTGGATCTCCCCCCAGGTCTGTCTGCGCGGCTCGTTCGGCTCCCCGGTGACCAGGCCGCGCGGGCTGCCCGCGGCGGTCGCGTACATCTCCTCGGTGAACCTGCTCACGTTCCACTCCCTCGGCTCGGCCCTGCCCTGCTATCCCGCCGGAGCGGGCGGGCGTTAACTCCCGGTGGTGATTCGCCCGGAGGTAGCGAGTGGACGAGTCAGCGCCGGGGTGGCAGCGGTACCCGCAGCAGGTCGTGCGCAACCACGACCTCCCCGTCGAAGTGCCGCTCCGCCTCCCTGCGGTGCTCCTCCAGGGTGCGGTAGCGCTGCGAGAAATGGGTGAGAACCAGCGTCCGAACTCCGGATTCGGCCGCGACCATGCCCGCCTGGGCCGCGGTGAGGTGGCCGTACTCGGTGGCCAGGTGTTCGTCGGCGGCGAGGAAGGTGGCCTCGATGACCAGCATGTCCACCCCGGCCGCGAGCTCGAACACGCCGGGGCAGAGCCGGGTGTCCATGACGAAGGCGAAGCTCTGGCCCGGCCGCACCGCGCTCACCTCGTCGAGCGTGACCTCCCGCGCGCCGACCCGGAGCACGCCCGCGCGCTGCAGCTCGCCCACCGCGGGGCCGCGCACGCCGAGCGCCGCCAGCCGCTCCGGCAGCAGCCTGCGGCCGTCCGGCTCGGTGAGCCGGTAGCCGAAGGCCTCCACCGGGTGCGAGAGCGCCGCGGCGGTCAGCGCGAACGGCGCGCCGGGGAACTCCAGCGAGCCCGCCGCGGCGATTGGGTGCTCGGTGAGCTCGACGGTCCGGCGGAAGGCGCTGGCGTCGCAGAGGTTGCGGAACCAGTGCGCGCCGGAGGCCGGGTACCAGGCGTGCACCGGGTGCGCCACCGCGTCCAGGTTGATCCGCTGCACGACCCCGGGCAGCCCGAGGCAGTGGTCGCCGTGGAAGTGGGTGAGCGCGATCCCGGTGATCGCCGACGCCGCGACCCCGGCGTGCGTGAGCTGCCGCTGGGTGCCGTCGCCGGGATCGAAGAGCACCCCGACGCCGTCCCAGCGCAGCAGGTAGCCGTTGTGGTTGCGCTGTCGGGTCGGCACCTGGCTCGCGGTGCCGAGCACGACGAGTTCGCGGGCCGACATCTACAGCGCGGCCACGGCGGCGACGAACCGGTCCAGCTCGGCGTAGGAGACGAAGCAGTGCGGCGAGGCGCGCACCACCGCGTCCAGCCCGCGCTCGGTCATGTCCAGCAGCGTCGAGCCGGCGCGGCTGACCGTCACGGTGATGTTCCGCTCGGCCAGCCGGTCGCGCACGGCGTCGGGGGCGATGCCGTCCTTGGTGAACGAGACGGTGCCGCCGCGCGCCCCCCGCTCGCCGCCGAGGTCGCGCACCGTCACCCCGGGCAGCGCGCCGAGCGCGGTGCGCAGGTGCGCGGAGCGGTCCGCGATGGCGGCGTAGACGGCCTCCGGGCCGAGGTCGAGCAGGTAGCGCACCGCGGCGCCGAGCCCGAGCCGGGCCGCCACGTCGTGCTCCCAGAACTCGAACCGCCTGGCGTCCGGGGCGAGCTCGTAGCTCTCCGGGCCGGTCCAGGTCGCGCTGTGCAGGTCGAGCCGCTGCGGCTCCATGGTCTCGGCCAGCCCCGGCCGGATGTACAGGAAACCGGTGCCGCGCGGACCGCGCAGCCACTTGCGGCCGGTGGCGGAGAGCGCGTCCACGCCGAGTTCGGTCACATCGAGCGGGAGCTGCCCGGCGGACTGGCAGGCGTCGAGCAGCACCAGCGCGCCGCTCGCGCGGGCCAGCCGCGCCGCCTCCGCGACCGGGTTCACCACCCCGCCGTTGGAGGGGACATGCACCAGCGAGACCAGCTTGACCCGCTCGTCCAGCATCCGCTCCAGCGCCGCCGGGTCGAGCAGCCCCGACCCGTCGCTGGGAATTCGCTCGACGTGCGCGCCGACGGCCTGCGCGCGCTGCAGCGTGGCGATGGCATTGGCCGCGTAGTCGACCCCGCTGATCAGCACCCGGTCGCCGGGGCCGAGCGGCACCGAGTAGAAGAAATCGGCCCACGCCCTGGTCGCGGAGTCGCTGAGCGCGATCGACTCCGGCACCGTCCCGAGCAGCTCGGCGAGCGAGCGCTTGACCCCGGCCAGGTCGTCGATCCGCTCGTTCGCCGCCCGGTAACCCCCGACCTCGGCCTCGCGCCGCAGGTGCGCGATCACCGTCTCGGTGACGACCCCCGGCGGCAGCGACGAGCCCGCGCTGTCCAGGAAAACGTGCCCGGAGGCCGGGTCGGAGGGGTCGAGCCCGGAGCCGAGGCCCGGGGTGTCGGCGCGGAGCCTGGCGTCGTCCATGCCGCGACCCTATCGGTAGCGGGCGACGGAGATTCGGCCCTTTTCTTGTCGGCGGACGCCGCTACCCTTGACGATACGGCGCGATCCGGCCCCGTCCGCGACCACTCGAACCGCTTCCCAAGCTCAGACGACCACCCGCCGACCGGGCGACCCCGGCCCATCGCAGTGCCCCGCCGGATCGAATTCCCGAGCACGCAAGCACGGATACGAACAACGCACCACCGGTGGAGGTTGGTATGTCGGTCACGCTCGAGTACCCGGAGATGCCAGGCCAGACGGCCGATCGGGAGGAGCTCTCCTCCCGCGCCGCGGCCGAGGCGTACGTCGGCGGGGTCTGTTTCAAGCTCGGTCCACCCGCGCTGATCGGCGCCGAACTGGAGTGGCTCACCGTCAAGGGTGGGTCTTCGGCGAACTCGACGGACGCGCCCCGCCCCACCCTGGACGACCTGGCGGGCGCACTCGGGCCGCACGCCCCGCGGTCGCTCGATCCCGCCTCGCCGGAGCTGGCCCTGCCCGGTGGCAGCCGGGTCACCGTCGAACCCGGCGGCCAGATCGAGCTCTCCAGCTCCACCTACCCCGATGCGCAGGCGCTCTGTGCCGCACTGCGCGCCGATGCCGCCGTGCTCCGCGCCCTGCTCGGCACCCGCGGCATCCGCACCGTCCCGCTCGCCGCCGACGCCTCCCGTCCGCCACAGCGACTTCTCGAACTCCCTCGCTACCGCGCCATGGAGCGGCACTTCGCGGGCATCGGCCCGTTCGGCACGCTCATGATGTGCAATACCGCGGCCGGCCAGGTCAGCGTGGACGCGGGGGCCGATGCCGCCGAGGTCGCCGCGCGCTGGCACCTGCTGCACGCCGCCGGTCCCGCGCTGCTCGCCGCCTTCGCCTGCTCGCCCCGGCTGCGCGGCGCGCCCGGCGGCGAGTGGGCCTCGCAGCGCATGCGCACCTGGCTGCGGCTGGACCACAGCCGCGCCCGCCCGCCCGCCGAGCACTGGGCCGACCCGATCGCCGGCTACGCCACCTGGGCGCTGGACGTCCCGCTGCTCTGCGTCCGCCCCTGCGCGCAGGAGCCGGGTGCGGTGCAGTGGACCGCCCCGCCCGGCGCCACCTTCGCCGACTGGCTCTCCGGCGCGCTGGACGACGAGATCGGCCGCCGCCCCGACCGCGCCGACCTCGACTACCACCTGACCACGCTCTTCCCGCCGGTGCGCGCCTCCGGCTACCTGGAGGTCCGCTACCTCGACGCCCAGCCCGGCGACACCTGGAGCACCCCGGTGCACGCCATCGAGGCGCTGCTCAGCGCCCCCGAGGTGGTGGCGGAGGCGACCGCGCTGGCCGCGCCGACCACCGGCCGCTGGCAGGAGGCCGCGCACGCGGGCCTCGCCGACGGGGAGCTACGGGCGGCCGCCGAGGCGCTGCTGCGGCTGGCCGCGGCGCACTCGGCGCAGCAGGCCGAACTGGAGTCCGCCGCCGAACGATGTCGGGCAGGCCGGACCCCGCACGACGACGCCACGGAGGTGCAGCCATGACCATCCAGTTCTCCGACAACGCGACCACCGACCGGCTGCGCGGCGAGATCGCCGAGGTGCTCACCAGGGCCCGCGCCCGCACGCTCGCGCTCACCGGCTGCCTGGACGACGCCGAGCTGGCCGCGCAGCACTCCCGGCTGATGAGCCCGCTGGTGTGGGACCTCGCGCACATCGGCAACCAGGAAGAGCTCTGGCTGGTGCGCGACGTCGGCGGCCGCGCCGCCGTGCGCGGCGACATCGACGAGCTCTACGACGCGTTCAAACACGCGCGGGCCGAGCGCCCCGAGCTGCCGCTGCTCGACCCGGCGCAGGCCCGCGGCTACGTCGGCGCGGTGCGCGACGAGGTGCTCGACCTGCTCTCCGGCGTCCCGCTGCACGGCGATCCGCTGGTCGCGGGCGGCTTCGCCTTCGGCATGATCGCCCAGCACGAGCAGCAGCACGACGAGACCATGCTCGCCACGCACCAGCTGCGCACCGGCCCCGCCGTGCTCGCCGCGCCCGCGCCGCCCGCCGCGCGGGTTCCGGTGCGCGGCGAGGTGGTGGTGCCCGCGGGCGAGTTCACCATGGGCACCTCGACGGATCCGTGGGCGCTGGACAACGAGCGCCCCGCGCACCCGGTGCACGTCCCCGGCTTCGCCATCGCGGCGGCGCCGGTGACCAACGGCGAGTACCTGGCCTTCCTCGCCGACGGCGGCTACGAGCGGCCCGAGCTGTGGTCCGAGCGGGGCTGGCGGCACCGGGTCGAGGCCGGGCTCGCCGCGCCGCAGTTCTGGGAGCGCGACTCCGCGGGTACCTGGTGGCGCCGGGTCTTCGGCACCCGCACCCCGCTGCGGCCGAACCAGCCCGTCGTGCACGTGTGCTGGTTCGAGGCCGAGGCGTACGCCACCTGGGCGGGGCGGCGGCTGCCCACCGAGGCCGAGTGGGAGAAGGCCGCGCGCTACGACCCGGAGACCGGCGCCACCCGCCGCTACCCGTGGGGCGATGCCGACCCCGGCCCTGCTCTGGCCAACCTGGGGCAGCGGTACCTGGAGCCCGCCGAGGTCGGCGCCTACCCGGCCGGCGCCTCGCCCGCCGGGGTGCACCAGCTGATCGGCGACGTCTGGGAGTGGACCTCGTCCGGGTTCGAGCCGTACCCCGGCTTCCGTGCCTTCCCGTACGCCGAGTACTCCGACGTGTTCTTCGGCGGCGACTACCGGATGCTGCGCGGTGGCTCCTTCGGCACCGACCCGGTCGCCTGCCGCGGCACCTTCCGGAACTGGGACCACCCGATCCGCAGGCAGATCTTCTCCGGCTTCCGGCTGGCGCGCGACCTGCGCGCCGGTGAGGGCCGGTGACCGGGCCGGAGCGGCCCGCGTGCTCCCCGGGGCGGCGCTGATGTGCCGCCACCTGGGTTACGTGGGCCCCGCCGTGCCCGTCGGCGGTGTGCTGACCCGGGGGCCGCACTCGCTGCGGACCCAGGCGTGGGCGCCGCGGGACATGCGCGGCGGCGGGACGATCAATGCGGACGGGTTCGGGGTGGCGTGGTGGCGGGAGGTTTCCGGCGGCCCGGTTGCGGAGCCCGGGCCCGCCGGAGCGGTCGCGCCCGGTGAGACCCCGGCCGACCGGGAACCCTGGCCGGAGCCGGTCGTCACGCGGTATCGCAACCCCGCGCCGATCTGGACCGACCCCGCGGTGGACGAGGTGCTCCCGCAGCTCCGCTCCACCGCGGTCATCGCCGCGGTGCGCTCGGCGACGGTCGGCACCCCGATCGAGCGCACCGCGTGCGCGCCGTTCACCGACGGCCGCTGGGCCTTCAGCCACAACGGCGTCATCCCGGAGTGGCGCCTCGCGCTCTCGGCCGTCCTCGCCGACCTGGACATCGCCGCCACCACCGCGGGCGCGACCCGCCGCTTCCAGACCGTCGACCTGCTCGCCGCCGAGGCCGCCACCGACTCCGCCGCGCTCTGGGTCCTGCTCCGCGGCCTGCTCGGTGCGCTCGACCCCGGCGACCCCGACGGCCCGGCCACGGCCCTGCGCCACCTCTCGGCCGCGGTGCTCAGCCACGCGCCGCCATCCCGGCTCACCCTGCTGCTCGGCAATGGCGAGCGGCTCTGGGCCACCACCGTGCACCACGGGATCTCCGCACTGGTCACCGCCGATTCCGCGGTGCTCGCCTCGGAGCCCTACGACGACGACCCCGGCTGGCAGTCCGTCGCCGACCACATGCTGGTGACCGCCGCCCCCGGCGACCTCACCGTCCAGCCCCTCTTCGAGCACCAGGAAGGCGCCCCGCGATGACCGCACCCACGCTGGAGATCCACCTGTCCGACGCCGACCTCACCGCCGCGCTCCGCACCGACGCGACCACCGGCCTGACCGCCACCCCGAAGTCGCTCCCGCCCAAGTGGTTCTACGACGCCCGCGGCAGCGAGCTGTTCGAGCGGATCACCGAGCTGCCCGAGTACTACCCGACCCGCACCGAGCGCGCCCTGCTGGAGCGCGTGGTCGACGAGATCGCCGCCGCCGCGCAGGCCGAGGTGCTGGTCGAGCTCGGCGCGGGCTCGGCCGCGAAGACCCGGCTGCTGCTCACCGCCGCCCGCGCCGCCGGGCCACTCAAAACCTATGTGCCACAGGACGTCTCCGCGGCGGCGCTGCGCGAGTCCACCCGCGAGATCGCCGGCGAGTTCCCCGACCTCGCAGTGCACGGCGTGGTCAGCGACTTCACCGACACGCTGCACAACCTGCCCGGCGGCGGCAGGCGCATGGTGGTCTTCCTCGGCGGCACCATCGGCAACCTGGTGCCCGCCGAGCGCGCCGAGTTCCTGGCGAGCGTGCACGACGTGCTGGAGCCGGGGGAGCGGCTGCTGCTCGGCGCCGGGCTCGTCATCGACCCGGCGATCCTGGTCCCCGCCTACGACGACGCCGCGGGCGTGACCGCCGAGTTCAACCGCAATGTCCTGCACGTGCTGAACAACCGGCTCGCCGCCGACTTCGAGCCGGAGAAGTTCGCGCACGTCGCGCTCTGGGACGCCGAGCACGAGTGGATCGAGATGCGGCTCGCCGCCACCGAGGAGATGGCCGTCCGGGTCCGCGAACTCGACCTCGAGGTGCACTTCGCCCGCGGGGAGCAGCTGCGCACCGAGATCTCCGCCAAATTCCGCGTCGACGGCCTGCGCGCCGAACTCACCGCCGCCGGGTTCCGCACCGAACACACCTGGACCGACCCGGACCACCGCTTTGTGCTGATGCTCGCGGGTCGGGCGTAGCTCAGTCCGTGCCGCCGACGACGGCGGAGAGCCACTCGACCAGGGGGCGTACGTCCTCCCAGGCGGCTCTGACCTCGTCGGCGGCGCGCGGCGTCGCCAGCCAGTCGGGGGCGCCGAACTGCTTGCCCGCGGTGATCGACTTGTGCCGGAGCAGGTCGATCCGCGGGTGCGCGGCGTCGAACCCCTTCGGCTTGGTCTTGAGCTTCTCGCCGCCGATGGTGAAGCCCGCGGCGGCGGCGGTGTCGAGAATCCGCTGCAGCTCGGTGCCGCGCAGCTCGTCGTCAACGGTGCCGCGCAGCCGCGCCAGCTGCGCGGGCGTGCCCTGGTAGAAGCCGCCGCCGACGAACAGCCCCGGTGCGCCCACTTGCACGTACCAGCCGACGCCGGGCGCGGTGCGCACCACCGCGCCCTGCGCGGTCTTGTACGGCGTCTTGTCCTTCGCGAACCGCACGTCCCGGTACGGCCGGAACAGCTTCGCCTCGCCGAAGTCGGGTTCGAGCAGCGCGGTGAGCGCGAGCATGGGCTCGCGCACCGCAGTCTCGTACACGTCCCGGTGCGCCGACCAGAACGATTTGGAATTGTCCGCCTCGAGATCCTCGTAGAAATCCAGGCCGGCCAGCGGGAAACCCGAGAAACCGCGCATACCCGCAAACTACGCGGTGCTCACGGCCAATTCACGCCGGGGATCACATTGCGGCCGAAGGCCAGCTGCACGGCGAGCCCGACAATCAGCGCGCAGCCCGCGGTGACCGCCGCCCATTTCCCGCGTTCCTCGGCGCGGGTGTGGCCGGTGATTCCCAGCGCGATACCGGCGGGGCCGAACACGACCGGAACCAGGAACAGCGCGGCGAGCGCGCACACGAAACCGAGGATAGAGAAAAGTTGGATCTCCGTTTTCTGCCGTTCCAGGGGTTTGCCGGGGAGGTTCGGGTCGTTCGGGAGCCAGTCCGTGGAGATGCGGACGGTGGCGCCCGCGTCCGGGGTGAGGGCGCCGCGCGGGATGCGGACGGTTTCGCCCGCCCCGCGGTCCAGCCAGTTCGGCGGTGGGGCGGGGGGCTCGGTGCCGCGTGGGGTCGGGGTGCTCGGGCTGCCCAGTTTCCAGCCGGTCGCCGGGGCGGGCGGCGGGGTCGGGGGGTTCGGGCGGAAGGCGCTCGCGCCCCGGGGTGGCGGGGGGACCGCCGGGAACCCGGTCGGCGGTCCCGCCTGCACCGCGCCCGGTCCTGGTCCTGGCCCTGGTCCGCTCGGTCCGGCGGGGGCCGGGGGGCCGATCGGCGGTGACACGGGCCCGGACAGGCCGCTGAGCGGGCGGGCAGGCCCCGGTTGACCGCTCGGGAGTCCGAGCCCCGGTGCGTTGCCCGGCATCGCCGGGCCGCCGGGGAACCCGGATCCCCCGGCAGGCCGGCTGGGTGCCGGTGGGCCGCTCGGAGCAGCGGAGCTCGGTCGTTTCGGACCCACCAGCGGTCCGTTCGGACTGGCAGATGCCTGCGGTCCACCAGGATGCCTCGCGGGGGCCGCGCCGGGCGGCGGTGGGGCCGTGTCGTGGCCGATCGGGCCGCCGAACACCGAGTTCGGGATGAACACGGTCGGCTCCGCAGCGACCTGTGGATTGCCCGGCTCCGCCGGAACCTCGCCTTCGACGGCGCCGACCGCAACGGTCGGCACCTCGACGACGTCACCCGCCGAAAGCTCGACCGTCCCCTCGTCCGCAGCGGGTCCGGCCTGCTCGCCGCTCGCCTCCGCCGCCCCGCCGGGGCCGGATACCGCACCCGCCGCTGCCTCGCCGTCGCCGGGCTCGACCTCGTCGGCAGCAGACTCCGCAACGATCGGCTCACCAGCAGCAGGCCTCGCAGCCTTCTCGGCCGGTACCTGGTCACCGCTCGCCTCCCCGGCACCCGCACCCGCCGTCTTGCCATCGCCGGATTCCGCAGCGTCCGCAACCGGCGTATCACCGCCCGGCTTCGCAGCCTCCGGCTCGGGTGTCTCGCCGCCAGCGGGCTTTGCGGCGTCCCGCTCGGGCGTCTCGTCGGCAGCGGCCGTAGCGGCGTCCCGCTCGGGCGTCTCGTCGGCAGGGGCTGTAGCGGCATCCGGTCCGGGTGTCTCGTCGCCCGCAGGTTCTGTGGCGTCCGGCTCTGGCGTCTCGTCACCGGTGGGCTCGGCGGCGTCGTGCTCGGATGCCTTGGGGGCGGCGGCCTCGGCAGTATCCTGATCGGGCGTCTCGTCGCCTGCGGGCTGCACCGCTTCTTCGACTGCCTCGTCGCCGGTCGACTTCGCCGCATCGCGATCGTCCACCTCGCCTACGGCGGACTTCGCAGCATCCTCGGCGGATGTTTCGCTCGCGACGGTCTCCGCGAGCGTCTTGTCCGCCGCTCCGCGGTCCCCGGGGCCTGCGACATCCGGCTTCGCGGCGTCCTCGGCCTGTGCCCCCTCCACCACCGCTTCCGCGGACTGCGCAGCGGGCACTTCCGCTACCGAACCGTCCTCGACGAGCACCGGCTGCGCCGAACCACCACCGGCATCGGGCGCCCCCGATTCGTGCGGTCCCCGCTTCTGCGGTGTGCTCATCAACAACGCCTCCGTTCGGTCGGTCTACCCGCGGGATACCCACTCGGGCCGCCACTGTACGTGCGGTAGCTGAGAGCGGGCTGGGGCTGAAACGCCGAACGGGCCCGGGGTCACCTGCGACCCCGGGCCCGTTCGAGCGCGCGACCTACGCGTTGCCGTTGAACAGCCCCGTGACCGACCCGTTCTCGAACACCTCGCGAATGGTCCTGGCCAGCAGCGGCGCGATGGAGAGCACCGTGAGCTGCGGGAACTTCTTGTCCTCGGTGATCGGCAGGGTGTTGGTCACCACCACCTCGCGGGCACCGCAGGCGGCGAGCCGCTCGGCGGCGGGCGCGGAGAGCACGCCGTGCGTGGCGGCGATCACGACGTCACCGGCACCGGCCTCGCGCAGCACGCGCACCGCCTCGGCGATGGTGCCGCCGGTGTCGATCATGTCGTCGATCAGGATGCAGGTGCGGCCGTCGACGTCGCCGACCGGCCGGTGCGACTTGACCTGGTTCGGGACCAGCGGGTCGCGGGTCTTGTGGATGAACGCGACCGGGGCGCCGCCGAGCGCGTCGGCCCACTTCTCGGCGACCTTCACGCGGCCCGCGTCCGGCGAGACGACGGTGACGTTCTCCAGGCTGTAGTTGGCCCGCACGTGCTCGGAGAGCTGGAAGAGCGCGTGCATGTGGTCGACCGGCCCGTCGAAGAAGCCCTGGATCTGGTCGGTGTGCAGGTCGACGGTGATGATCCGGTGCGCACCGGCGGTCTTCAGCATGTCGGCGACGAGCCGGGCGGAGATGGGCTCGCGGCCGCGGTGCTTCTTGTCCTGGCGGGCGTAGGGGTAGAAGGGCAGCACCGCGGTGATCCGCTTGGCCGAGCCGCGCTTGAGCGCGTCGATCATGATCAGCTGCTCCATGAGCCACTGGTTCAGCGGCGCGGGGAAGCTCTGCAGCACGAAGGCGTCCGAGCCGCGCACCGACTCCTCGAAGCGGACGAAGATCTCGCCGTTCGCGAATTCCCGTGCGGTCTGCGGGGTGACGTGGACGTCCAGCTCCTTCGCGACCTGTTCGGCCAGCTCAGGATGGCTGCGCCCCGCGAAGAGCATGAGGTTCTTCTGGTTGTCGGTCGAGAACGCGGTCACTGCTGTTCGCCATCCTTTTGCTCTGTTGCCTGACTCGCTGTGTCGCTGGCCGCGTTGGCCTCCGTCGCCGCGTGCGCCGCCGCGGTTCCCGGCCGGTAGCGCGGCACCCAGTTGTCGATATTGCGCTGCGCTCCGCCGGACACCGCGAGTGCGCCGGGCGGAACGCTTCTGCGCAGTACGGTACCTGCTGCCGTATACGCGCCGTCACCCACGGTGATGGGTGCGACGAACATGGTGTCGCTGCCGGTGCGGACGTGCGAGCCGACCACGGTGTGGTGCTTGCGCACCCCGTCGTAGTTGACGAAGACGCTCGACGCGCCGATGTTGCTGTGCTCCCCGATGGTCGCGTCGCCCACGTAGGTGAGGTGCGGGATCTTGGAGTGGTTGCCGATGGTGGCGTTCTTGGTCTCCACGAAGGCGCCCAGTTTGCCCGATTCGCCGAGCACCGTCCCCGGCCGCAGGTAGGCGAAGGGGCCCACGGTGGCGCCCGCCCCCACGGTGGCGCCGGTGCCGTGCGTGCGCACCACCGACGCGCCGTCGCCGACCACGACGTCGGTGAGCGTGGAGTCCGGCCCGATCTCGGCGTCCTCGCCGACCACGGTGCTGCCGAAGAGCTGGGTGCCCGGCCGCAGCACCGCGTCCCTGCCGATCCGCACGCCCGCGTCCACCCAGGTGGTGGCCGGGTCGATCACGGTGACCCCGGCGCGCATGTGCCGCTCCAGGATGTAGCGGTTCAGGGTGCGGGTGGCGGCGGCCAGCTGCACCCGGTCGTTGACCCCGGTGACCTTGGCCTCGTCCACCAGCCGGGCGCCCTGCACGGTGTGGCCGTCCTCGCGGGCGAGCCGGAGCACGTCGGTGAGGTAGAGCTCGTGCTGGGCGTTCGCGGTGGAGAGCCGGGTGATGGTGCTGCGCAGCACCTGGGCGTCGAAGGCGTAGACACCGGAGTTCACCTCGGTGATCGCGGCCTGCTCGGGGGTGGCGTCGGCGTGCTCGACGATCTCCAGCACCTGGCCGTCCGCGTCGCGCACGATCCGGCCGTAGCCGTTGGCGTCGTCCGGGACGAAGGTGAGCACCGTCACCGCGGGCCGCTCGGCGTAGCTGCGGTGCTCGTCGAGCAGGGCGGCGAGGGTGTGGCCGTCGAGCAGCGGGACGTCGGCGGAGGTGACCAGCAGGTCGCCGTCGAAGTCCGCGGGCACCGCGCGCAGCGCGCACTGCACCGCGTGCCCGGTGCCGAGCTGCTCCTCCTGCAGCGCGGGCAGGATCTCCCGCCCCTGCTCGGCGGCGACCGCGGCGACCGCGGCGCCGACCTGTTCGCGGTCGTGCCCGACCACGGTGATGAGGAACGCGGGGTCGATCTCGTTCGCCGCATGCAGCGCGTGCGCGAGCATGCTCCGGCCGGCCAGCGAATGCAGCACCTTGGGGGTCTTCGACCGCATTCGCGTCCCGGCGCCGGCGGCGAGAACGACGACGGCGGTCTGCTGTGGCATGGATCTCCCTCGGCTGCCTGTCATCGTGCTGGGCCAAACGCGGGGCCCACGATAGTCACATGTGCGTGCTCCGCCGCCAGGACTCGAACCTGAACTATCTGAACCAAAATCAGAGGTGCTGCCATTACACTACGGCGGATCGTCACACCGGCCGGCTGTGCCGTTTCGGCACGACCCGCCGCTGTGCCCACGGCACGGCATGAATCCTCGCATGCCGACCTCGCTTCCGTCGAACCCGCGCGGCCGCGAGTACCTGCCCCGCCCGCACGCGGGGAAGGCTGTCTGGAACAGTTGAAACCTGGAAGTTCGAGACCCGTGACCGCGGTACCACGACATCGCAGGAGGCGAAGCGATGCCATCGGGTGAGACCCAGCGGCCGCAACGGCCGCGCATGACGGGCACCCAGCGGCGCCAGCAGCTGATCGAGATCGGCCGTGCGCTCTTCGCCGAGCGGGGGTACGACGGCACGTCGATCGAGGAGATCGCGCTGCGCGCCCAGGTCTCGAAACCCGTGGTGTACGAGCACTTCGGCGGCAAGGAGGGGCTCTACGCGGTCGTGGTCGACCGGGAGATGTCGATGCTGCTCGACATGATCACCTCCTCGCTCACCAGGAATCGCTCGCAGGAGCGGCTGGAACAGGTGGCGCTCGCCCTGCTGACCTACATCGAGGAGCGCACCGACGGGTTCCGCATCCTGGTGCGCGACCAGCCTGCGGCAACCGCGGACGGCCGCTACTCCAGCCTGCTCAACGAGGCGGTGAACCAGGTCGCGCACATCCTCGGCAACGATTTCGGGCGGCGTGGTTTCGACACCAGCCTCGCCACCCTCTACGCTCAGGCGCTGGTCGGGATGGTCTCCACCGCCGCGACCTGGTGGCTGGACGTGCGCGAACCATCGAAGGAAGTGGTGGCCGCGCATCTGGTGAACCTGTGCTGGAACGGTCTGAGCCACCTGGAGGCGGATCCGCGGCTCACCTCGCAGCGGCGGGCCGAGGCCGGGGACGCGGTGGAGTGTTAGCTCGCGAATTGCGCGGTGCGGTCGGGCGAATGCGCGAATTGCCGGGGGCGGTGTCACCGGGTGGTACGGTTCACGCATCCTCTCAGTGCTGTTCGGGTGGTAAGTCGGTCTACTTCGGGATGTCGGTCTACTTCAGGATGGCTGGTTTTTGGATGACAGGCGGATCTGATGGCTAGGCAAGCGCGCGCGGAGATCACCCGCGATTCCGTTCTGGCGGGCGCTGCCGATGTCTTTCTGCGCTTGGGATATGCGAACGCGAGCCTGAGCGAGATCATCGCCCAGTCGAACGTCACCAAGGGCGCGCTGTACTTTCATTTCGGCTCCAAGGAAGAACTGGCTCGCGCCGTCGTCGACCAGGGCAACGAGCGGCTGATCAGTTCCTGCCAGGGGTTCTTCGATTCCCGGGTGCCCGCGCTCGAGGCCTGCATCGGCATCACCTACGTGGTGGCTGATCTCTCGATGAACGACCCGATGGTCGGGGCCATGCTCAAGCTGACGCACCAGATCGGCGACTACCGCGGCGCGCAGGGCGAGAACATCACCAAGACCTGGGGCGAGACCTACCGGGTGCTGTCCGAGCGGGCCATCGCCCAGGGCGACCTGGAGCCGGGGCTCGACGCCGAGGTGATCGGGCTGCTGCTGCAGGAGATGATGGCGGGGGTGCACATCACCGCCGTCGGCACCGAGTCGATCGACCAGATGGCGATCCGCATGGAGCGCGCCTGGTACTTCCTGCTCCCCGCCATCGTCCCCACCGAGAAGCTCTCCTACTTCCGCGAGTTCGCCGCCCGCCGCCTGCGCAGGTATGTCCCCTAGGGGGTAGGCACCCCGCACCCCGGTGCTGTCACCCAGCACCGATAGACTTTTTTCATGTCTGCCCAACGTCCACCCCTCGCGGGGCTGGCCGCGGCGGCCGGTGCCGATCAGGCGCTGCGCACCGTCGCCGATCTGGTCGGGAAGTCCTCCGTCGCGCTGGTCGCCCCCGGCCCGGCGCGGCCGTTCGTCGCCACCGCGCTGGCGAACGAGGAGAGCCGCCCGCTGGTGGTGGTGACGGCGACCGGGCGCGAGGCCGACGACCTGACCGTCGAGCTCACCGAGATGCTCGGCCCGAGCGTCGCGCAGTTCCCCTCCTGGGAGACGCTGCCGCACGAGCGGCTCTCGCCCGGCGCCGACACGGTGGGCCGCAGGCTCTCGGTGCTGCGCAGGCTGGCGCACCCGGAGGACGCCGTCTCCGGCCCGCCGCTGCGCGTCATCGTCACCACCGTGCGCTCGCTCATGCAGCCGATGGCGGCCGGGCTCGGCGACATCGAGCCGGTGGTGCTGCGCATCGGCGCCGAGTTCGACTTCGACGAATTGCTCACCCGGCTGGTCGAATTCGCGTATTCGCGGGTCGACATGGTCGGCAAGCGCGGCGAGTTCGCGGTGCGCGGCGGCATCCTCGACCTCTTCCCGCCGACCGCCGACCACCCGGTCCGCGTCGAGTTCTGGGGCGACGAGGTGAGCGAGCTGCGCGCCTTTTCCGTCGCCGACCAGCGCTCGCTCCCGGAGCTCACGGTGGACACCGTGGTCGCCCCGCCCTGCCGGGAGCTGCTGCTCACCGCGGCGGTGCGCGAGCGCGCGGCCGAGGTCGCCATCGACAACGCCGCCGACGCCGCGCTGTCGGAGATGCTGGCCAAGCTCGCCGACGGCATCCCGGTGGAGGGCATGGAGGCGCTGCTCCCGGTGCTCCAGCCGGGCGCGCTGCGGCTGCTCACCGAGGTGCTGCCGGAAGGTAGCCACGTCCTGCTCTGCGACCCGGAGAAGGTCCGCACCCGCGCCGCCGACCTGGTGCGCACCGGCGAGGAGTTCCTGGAGGCGTCCTGGACCGCGGCCTCGTTCGGCGGCGCCGCGCCGCTCGGCGGCCACGGCCTCGACCTGGCCGCCTCCGCGTACCGCCCGCTCCCGGTGATCCGGGAGAGCGCGGACCGCAACAACCTGCCCTGGTGGACGCTGAGCCCGCTGGCCTCCGGCGACCCCGCCGAGGTAGAGCTGCCGATCACCGCGGGCGCCTCCGCGCGCGGCTCGGACGAACTGGTCGCCACGCTCTTCGCCTCGCTGCGCGCGCACCTCGCCACCGGCGGCCGGGCCGTCGTGGTGGTGGCGGGCCACGGCACCGCGCAGCGCGTGCTGGAGCGGCTCGCCGACGCCGAGGTGCCCGCCGCCGCACTGGCTCCGGGCGCCGAGCCCGCCGCGGACGTGGTCGGCGTGCTCTGCGGCTCGCTGCACGACGGCGTCGTCTTCGGCGGCGCCGGGCTGGTCGTCGTCGCCGAGTCCGACCTGACCGGCAACCGGGTGGCCGCGGCGGGCGAGGGCAAGCGGCTGCCCGCCAAGCGCCGCAACCAGGTGGACCCGCTGGCGCTGAGCGCGGGCGACATGGTGGTGCACGACCAGCACGGCATCGGCCGGTTCGTGGAGATGATCGAGCGCACCGTCGGCGGCGCCAGGCGCGAGTACCTGGTCATCGAGTACGCGCCGGGCAAGCGCGGCCAGCCCGGCGACCGGCTCTTCGTGCCGATGGAGTCGCTGGACCAGCTCTCCCGCTACGTCGGCGGCGAGCTGCCGAGCCTCTCCAAGCTCGGCGGCTCGGACTGGGCGAACACCAAGCGCAAGGCGCGCAAGGCCGTTCGCGAGATCGCGGGCGAGCTGGTGCAGCTCTACGCCGCGCGGCAGGCCGCCCCCGGCCACGCCTTCGGCCCGGACACCCCGTGGCAGCAGGAGATGGAGGACGCCTTCGCCTTCACCGAGACCGTCGACCAGATGACCGCCATCGCCGAGGTCAAGTCGGACATGGAGAAGGCGGTCCCGATGGACCGGGTGGTCTGCGGCGACGTCGGCTACGGCAAGACCGAGATCGCGGTGCGCGCCGCCTTCAAGGCGGTGCAGGACGGCAAGCAGGTCGTGGTGCTGGTCCCGACCACGCTGCTGGCCCAGCAGCACCTGCAGACCTTCGCCGAGCGGGTCGCCGGCTTCCCGGTGAACGTCAAGGGGCTCTCCCGCTTCACCGACCCGGCCGACGCCAAGGAGGTGCTGCGCGGGATGGCCGACGGCGAGGTCGACATCGTGGTCGGCACGCACCGGCTGCTGCAGACCGGCGTGCGCTGGAAGGACCTCGGCCTGGTGGTCGTGGACGAGGAGCAGCGCTTCGGCGTCGAGCACAAGGAGCACATCAAGGCGCTGCGCACGCACGTCGACGTGCTCACCATGTCGGCGACGCCGATCCCGCGCACCCTGGAGATGAGCCTGGCGGGCATCCGCGAGATGTCCACCATCCTGACCCCGCCGGAGGAGCGCCACCCGGTGCTCACCTACGTCGGCGCCTACAACGACAAGCAGGTCACCGCCGCCATCCGGCGCGAGCTGCTGCGCGACGGCCAGGTCTTCTACGTGCACAACCGGGTCTCCTCGATCGACAAGGCCGCCAAGCACCTGCGCGACCTGGTCCCGGAGGCGCGGATCGCGATCGCGCACGGGCAGATGAACGAGGACACCCTGGAGCGCACCGTGCAGGGGTTCTGGGAGCGCGAGTTCGACGTGCTGGTCTGCACCACCATCATCGAGACCGGGCTGGACATCTCGAACGCCAACACCCTGATCGTGGAGCGCGCGGACAACCTCGGCCTCTCCCAGCTGCACCAGCTGCGCGGCCGGGTCGGGCGCAGCCGGGAGCGCGGCTACGCCTACTTCCTGTACCCGCCGGAGAAGCCGCTCACCGAGACCGCCTACGACCGGCTCGCCACCATCGCGCAGAACTCCGACCTGGGGGCGGGCATGGCCGTGGCGATGAAGGACCTGGAGATCCGCGGCGCGGGCAATGTGCTCGGCGCCGAGCAGTCCGGGCACGTCGCCGGGGTCGGCTTCGACCTGTACGTGCGGCTGGTCGGCGAGGCGGTCGAGGCGTACCGGGCCGCGGCCGACGGCAAGCCGATCACCACCGAGGAGGTCAAGGAGGTCAGGATCGACCTCCCGGTGGACGCGCACATCCCGCCGGACTACGTCGCCAGCGACCGGCTGCGGCTGGAGGCGTACCGCAAGCTCGCCGCCGCGCAGGACGACGCCACGCTGGCCGGGGTGATGGAGGAGCTGGTCGACCGGTACGGGCCGCTGCCGGTCGAGGTGGGGCGGCTGGTCTCGGTGGCGAAGCTGCGGCTGCTCGCCCGCGAGTACGGGGTGACGGAGATCGCGGTCACCGGGACGACGGTCAAGATCGCGCCGCTCGCCCTGCCCGACTCCAAGCAGCTCCGCCTCAAGCGGCTGCACCCCAGCGCGAGCTACCGCGCCGCCTCCGGCATCGTGCAGCTGCCGATCCCGCGGGTCGAGGACAGCGTCGGCGCCGACCGCATGCGCGACGTGCAGCTGCTGCAGGTCATCGCCGACCTGCTGCTCGCGCTGGACGGCAAGGCCGCGGGCGCGGTCGACCTGCGGGTGCGCACCGAGGCGACCGCGCGGTGACCGATCTGGACGGTGCGGTCGCGCTCATGGACCGGCTGTGGCGGTTCGGCGGGTGGGAGTCCACCCAGACCCACGATTCGCTGCGGCCGTACCTGCTGGAGGAGACCTACGAGCTGCTCGACGCCATTCAGCACGGCGACGTCGAGACCATCAAGGAGGAGCTCGGCGACCTGCTGCTGCAGGTGCTCTTCCATGCCAGGATCGCCGAGGCGGCGGGGGAGTTCACCGTCGCCGACGTGGCGGCGGTGCTGGTCGCCAAGCTGGAGCACCGCAGCCCGCACCTGGCCGCGCCCGATGCCTTCGCCGACGTCGCGGCGCGGATCGCCGCGCAGGAGCGGGCGTGGGAGGAGCGGAAGTCCGCCGAGAAGGCGCGGCGCTCCTGCCTGGACGGGATCGCGCTCGCGCAGCCCGCGCTCGCGCTCGCCGAGAAGGTGATCGCGCGGGCCGGGCGGGCCGGTTTCCCGGACGAACTCGTCCCCGAGGAACTGCGGACCGTCCGCCTCGGCGGCGACGAGAGCGCCGAGGAGCGGTTGCGCAAGGCCACGCTCCGCTTCGCCGACACCGTCCGCGCCACGGAGGACGCCGCCGAACGCGCCCGCGGGGCGCGCCTGTCGCTCACGGCCGACGACTGGCGCGCCCACTGGCCGCTGTGAGACACCGCACCGCCGCTGACTGTCGACCGAGCCGCCCGTCGCGCGCTGTCTGCGCGGCGCGCGCCGACGCGAGGGCGACGGTGCGCCCGCGGCCGCCCGCCCCCTGCGCTCCCAGCGTGACCTCGGCCGCTGTCCCAGGCCGCGTTAAGCCTCCTTCGCTATTCTGACCCCGACCTCGAAGCGAGGGCGGGCGAAGGTCCGCCGGGAGGGACGTTCGGGCCGGTGCGCATCGACAGGGTCGCGGAGTATCCGCGACCGGACCACGTGTTGTTCCACTTCAGCGATACCCACCTGGTCGCCGCCGGCGACCTCTACGGCGACGTCGACGCCGAGCGCCCACTGCGCGCCCTGCTCGCGCACGCCGAGGCGACCGGCATCGTCCCCACCGCCGTCGTCTTCACCGGCGACCTCGCCGACCGCGGCGAACCCGACGCCTACGCCAAGCTGCGCGCCCTGGTCGACCCCTTCGCCGCCCGGATCGGCGCCCCGGTGATCTGGGTCGCGGGCAACCACGACGACCGCGGCACCCTGCGCAGCCACCTCATGGACCGCCCGGCGTCACCGGAGCCGCTGGACGAGGTGCACCTGATCGACGGCCTGCGCATCATCGCCCTCGACACCACGGTCCCCGGCGCGCACCACGGCGAACTCCGCGACGAGCAGCTGAGCTGGCTGCGCGACGTCCTCGCCGAGCCCGCCCCCTTCGGCACCGTTTTGACCATGCACCACCCGCCGGTGCCCTGCGTGCTCGACCTCGCCGTCACCGTCGAGCTGCGCGACCAGCGCCGCCTCGCCGCCGTGCTGGACGGCACCGACGTGCGCGCCATCCTCGCCGGCCACCTGCACTTCTCCACCAGCGCCACCTTCGCGGGCATCCCGGTCTCGGTGGCCTCGGCCACCTGCTACACCCAGGACCTCGCGGTCGAGCAGGGCGGGCTGCGCGGCCGGGACGGCGCGCAAGCCTTCAACTTCGTGCACGTCTACCCGGACACCGTGGTGCACTCGGTGGTCCCGATCAATGCGGGCCCGACGGTGGGCGAGCCCGCCACCCCGGCTCAGGCGGCGGCGCGGCTGGCCGCGGCGGGCATCGTGATCCCGCCCGCGGCCCGCATCCCGCACGTCATGCGGCGCCCGGCGCGGACTCCGGAATCGGGTGGCGAGGCGGTGCGCTGACCCGCTCCCACGGCGCGGGCTCGGGGAACCAGCCCTGCAGGAAGTCGGCGACCCTCCGCACCCGCTCGGCCTCGGTGACCTCGGGGAAGCTGCCGTCGTTCAGGCAGAAGAAGTCCACGTCCCTGACCGCGGTGAGCTCGTCGAGCAGCGCCAGCCCGGACTCCGCGGTGGTGTCCACGTAGCGCACCCTGGCCGCCTCCTGCGGCACCGCGCGCCCGCTGAGCAGGGCGTAGTAGTGGTACAGCGAGTTCGTCACCGAGATGTCGGTGGCGGCGCGGAACCGGCTCGCCGCGGTGCGCGCGAAGTCGGCGGCGAACTCGCGCTCCATCTCGTGCAGCACGCTGCGCCGCAGCGGCACCGGGGTGTGCTCCAGGTGCCGGGTGATGACGTACCCGAACCGCTCGGTGAGCAGCGCCCGGTTCACCCGGGCGGCGTTCTCGAAGCCGCTGCGCCGCTCGGTGTTCCGGCCGGGGCCGATCCTGGTGTCCGCCTCGATGAAGCGGCTCACCCCGGCCGGGGTGAAGAACATGGACGGCCGCACCGGGCGGGCGAAGAACATGTCGTCGTTGGAGTACAGGAAGTGCTCGGCCAGCCCGTCGATGTGCTGCAGTTGGCTCTCCACGGCGTGCGAGTTGAAGGTCGGCAGCCCGCCGGTGTCGGCGAAGTGCGCGAGCGCGGGCACCACGGTGACCGCGGGGTGCTCGGCCAGCCAGGCGGGCGGGGTGGAGTCGGTGCAGAGGAAGATCCGGCGGATCCAGGGCGCGTTCTTCGCCACCGCGCGCAGCGCGTAGCGCAGCTCGTCGATCTGTCGGATGCGGGCGTCCGCGTCGTCGCCCTCGCCGACCACGACCTGCGCGAGCATGCCCGCGCGGCGGGCGCGGAACTCCGGGTCGGAGCCGTCCACCCAGGAGAAGACCAGGTCGATGTCGAACTCGACGTCGGTGGTCTGCGGCGCGAACATCCCGGTGAGCGTCGGCCACGTCCGGTCGAAGAGCCGCACCTGGCCGAACTCCACGTCGGCGAGGTCGAAGACGGTGCGGGTGAGCGCGTTGGGGCGCGGGCAGGTGACGGTGTCGCCGTGGTAGCCCCACAGCTCCAGGTCGACGTGGTGCGCCGGGTCGGCGTCCCGGCCCAGCCGGAACACCGCGGGGTCGAGCGGCTCGACCCGGAAGCCCGCGGCGCCGGCCGAGCTGACCACCCGCTCCACCATGGCGCCGTGCGCCGCGTCGGCGGCCAGGATCATCCGGTGGTCGCGGTCCCGGACCAGCACGAACGGCACCTCGGCGGCGGCCAGCTCGGTGCGCAGGTGGACCAGATCGGCCAGCGTCGCGTCGGAGACGGCGAGGTTGCGCGCGGTGCGGTGCGCGGCGATCGGCACCGGCGTGATGTCGGGGGACACCTCACGGGGCAGGTCGGACGAGAAGACCATGGCGCACTCACCTCACTCGGGACGGGACGAACAAAGGGCCACCACTGATCGCGGCGGCCGGGCCCCACGGCTCTACCCCGTGGACGGCGCTTCGAATCAGGTGACTGTTACCGGACGGCCATCGGCCGGAAACCAAGAAGTCCCTGCTGAGCAGGGAACTGTTCACGATGATGCAGGCGTTTCCCGGATCCGTCAATCGCTCGGCAACGCTGTTAGGATAGCCTCACCATATTTCCAGGTGAGAAGGAGTAACGCTCGTGCGGATCGTGATCCTGTTCGGGTCGGAGATGGGAACGGCGGAGGCGGCGGCCGACGTGATCGCGGGCGAGCTCGCCGCGCACGACGTCTCGCTCTACGACATGGGCGAGTTCGACGTCGCCGATCTGGACGCCGCCGCGCTGCACATCATGGTCTGCTCCACCTACGGCGACGGCGAACTCCCCACCAACGCCGAGCCTTTCGCCGCCGCGCTGGAGCGCGAGCGGCCCGCGCTGGACGGGCTGCGCTTCGCCGTCTTCGGCCTCGGCGACAGCGTCTACGGCGAGACCTTCAACCGCGGCGGCGAGATCATCGCCGAGCAGCTGAACGCGCTCGGCGCCGTCCAGCTGGGCGAGCACGCGCGCCACGACGCCTCCACCGAGGTGAAGGTCAGGGATCTGGCCGGGGAATGGGCCCGCGGTCTGCGCGCGCTGCCGAGCTTCGAACTCGCCACGGCCTGAACGCATCTGCCACGGCCCGCCGCACGGCCGATCGAACCGGGCGCCAGCGGTGCCGTCGCCCGGGTCTTAAACTGCAGGGGAAGCGCGGGAACAGCCCACCGCGCCGCAGCGATCCCCACGAGGTGACGAAAATGGCAGCAGGAGCGAGCCTGACCGAGCACGACCACTCCGCCGACGAGCATCCGGAACTCGACGTCCTGCCGGTGTGGCCGACCGAGACCATCGCGGTGCTGGTGACGACCGACCCGTCCCCGCACGCCATCCCGGTCTCCTGGCCGGTGCGCGCGGGCGACCGGCGGATTCTGATCAGCCTGAAGTTCGACCGGGGCTCGCTGGCGCGGCTCCGCGCGCAGCCGCAGGTCGCGCTGCTCATCCTCGGCGGCGGCGATGTCGCGCTCTGCGCGCGCGGCACCGCGACGGTGCTCGCGGACGGAATGCCGGGCGCGAGCGACTATGTTCCGGTACAGATCGATGTCGACACCATCGACGACCATCGACAGTCGGCGTTCACGGTCGCGCAGGGCATCCAGCGCACGGTGCTCGACGAGGCCGAACTGGACGCACTGCGCGGCCGGGTGGCCACGCTGCGCGAATGGGCGGAGCAGCAGAACCCGAAAACGGAAGGATGACATGAGCGTCACGCTGGCCAAAGGCGGCAACGTCTCGCTGTCCAAGCAGGCACCGAACCTGACCAAGGTCTCGGTCGGGCTCGGCTGGGACGTCAGGACCACCACCGGAGCCGACTACGACCTGGACGCGAGCGCGCTCGCCACCGGGCCGAACCTGAAGGTGCTGTCGGATTCGCACTTCGTCTTCTACAACAACCTGCGCTCGCCCGAGGGGACCATCGAGCACACCGGTGACAACCTCACCGGTGAGGGCGACGGCGACGACGAGGTGATCAATGTCGATCTCGCGGCCACCCCACCGACCATCACCAATATCTTCTTCCCGGTCTCGATCCACGACGCCGACGCGCGGGCGCAGTCCTTCGGGCAGATCCGCAACGCCTACATCCGCGTCACCGACGCGGTGACCGGCTCCGAGCTGGCGCGCTACGACCTCTCCGAGGACGCCTCCACCGAGACCGCCATGGTCTTCGGTGAGCTCTACCGGCACAACGCGGAGTGGAAGTTCCGCGCCATCGGCCAGGGTTACGCCTCCGGCCTCGCGGGCATCGCCCGCGACTACGGCGTCCGTATCTGATTGTCGCGCCTCCGCGCGACGGGGTTCGCGCCCTTCGGGGGCTCGCGTCCGAGCGGCCGAGACTTGCGCCTGCGGCGCGGGCGCTTCGACCACTCGGACGCGAGCCGGGCGCGAACCCGTGCGGGGTGCGTTAGTTGTTGCCCGCTGCGAGCCCCAAGGGGGGCGTGTGGGCGTGCAGCGACACCGTTTCGCGTTCGCGCTGGTCCAGCAGGGCGAGGTAGCGGTGCAGCATGAGCGCCGCGGTGGCCGCGAGCCCCGCGGTGAGCCCCCACCAGATGCCTGCGGCGCCGAGGCCGACCGGGAAGGCGAGCAGCAGCGCCGAGGGGAGCCCGACGCCCCAGTAGCCGACGAGCGAGAGCCGGAACCCGGCCGAGGTCTCCTTGAGCCCGCGCAGCAGCCCGGTGCCGATGTTCTGCGCGGCGTCGAAGAACTGCAGCACGATGCCGATCAGCAGCAGCGTGTGCGCCAGCGCCACGGTCGTGTCGTCGCCGGTGTCGAGGAACGGGGCGAGCACCAGGTCGGGGGCGAAGATGTACACCAGCCCGGTCAGCGCCGCGACCAGCGCCGCGCCCTGCAGCGCCAGCCGCGGCTGGGTGCGCGCCCGGTCGAACTCGTCCCTGGCCGCGGCCTCGCTGACCAGGATCGACGCCGCGTGCGAGATCCCGATGGCGACCTGGAACACGATGTAGATGATCTGGTAGACGACATTGTGCGCCGCCAGCGCCGCGGGCCCGAGACTGCCCATGGCCAGCGCCAGCACCGAGAACATGCCCGCCTCGGAGCCGTAGGTGAGCGCGATCGGGAAGCCCAGCTTCAGCTCGGCGCGCACGGTTCGCGCCCGCACCGGCCACGGCGTGCGCGGCAGCGCGGCGGCGAGCCGCCGATCCCGCCGCACCAGCACGGCGAAGGCCAGGAACATGGCGAGGAAGACCAGCGAGGTCGCGATGCCGATCCCGGTCAGCCCCAGCTTCGGCAGCCCGAGCCAGCCGTGCGCGAGCGTCAGCGCCAGCCCGAGGTTCAGCGCCACCGAGCCCAGCGTCACCAGCAGCAGCGCCTGCGGCCGCTGCATGCCGACGGTGTACTGCCGCAGCACCTGGAACCACAGGCAGGGCAGCAGCCCAGGCGCCAGCGCGATCATGAACGGCCGCGCCGCGGCGAGTACCTCGGCGTCCTGCCCGAGCCACTGCAGCGAGTACCCGAGCCCGACCAGCACCGCCCCGCCGAGCAGCCCGGCCACGGTGGCGATCAGGAAGCTGCCGCGCACGATGTCGCGCACCTCGGCGTCGGCCGAGTCGCCGCGCTTGCCCGCGGCGCTGACCGCGCTCGCGACCCGGTTGCCGCTCGCGGTGATCAGCCCGACGCCCATGGTGCGGATCTGGTTGAAGAGCACCAGCGCCAGCCCGCCCGCCGCTACCGCGCCGACCCCGAGCGAGCCCATGATCGCGATATTCGTGGTGGAGACGGCGATCTGCGCCAGCTGGGTGCTCGCGATCGGCGTCGCGAGCGCGGCCAGCCGCCCCGCGTCCGAGCTGCGCATCCGGTCGATCACCGCGCCTCCACGAGGTTCGCGCCCGCGAGCGCGGGCGACCAGCTGTCGAGCATGGCGCCCACCGACTGCTCGGCGGCGGGGTCGAGCAGGTCTCGCTCGGCCATCCAGGTGTCGTCGAAGACCGTGTCCAGGTACTTCTCGCCGCCGTCGCAGACCAGCGTCACCACGGTCGAGCCGGGCGGGAACTGCTCCAGCCGGACCAGCGCGGCGTGCACCGAGCCGCCCGCCGAGCCGCCGATCAGCAACCCGAGTTTGGCGGCGACGGCGCGCGCGGTGGCGAAGGCGTCGGTGTCGGTGACCTTCACGCCCTCGTCCAGCAGCGAGTAGTCGACCGCGGTGCCGATGGTGGCGCCGGGCGGGGTGCCGGTGCCGGACTGCCAGTACGGCCCGCCCTCGCCGCCGAAGGCGATCGAGCCCTCCGGCTCCACCCCGACCACGTACGGCACGTGGCCGAGCTGCCGCAGCCGGGTCGCGGTGCCGAACAGCGAGCCGCCGGTGCCGACCGCGGAGAGCAGGATGTCCACCCGCTCGACGTCGGCGAGCAACTCGTCGGCGACGGCGTGGTAGCCGACGGCGTTGGCGTCGTTGTTGTGCTGCTCGGTGAAGTACGCGCCGTCCTCGGCGGCCGCCATCGCCTCGGCGAGGTCCTCCCGCGCCGAGGTGGCGAGGCTATCGTCGCCCTCGTCGGCGACGTACACCAGATTCGCTCCCATGGCTCGCATCGCGCGCAGTTTGTCCTTACAGGCGTGGTGGTCGACGACCGCGGTGAAGCGGTACCCACGTTCGGCGGCCACTACCGCGAGCCCGAGCCCGGTATTGCCGGACGTGGACTCGATGATATGCCCGCCAACTCCCAGCAAACCACGCCGCTCGGCATCGAGCACCATCTCCCGCGCCATCCGGATCTTCGCCGTCCCGGTCGGGTTGAAGGTCTCCAGCTTGAGCAGCAGCCTGGTGCCGGTCGCGGTGCGGGCGAGCTCGAACAGCGGGGTACGGCCGATGAGGTCCGTCACGCGCGTGACGAGCGGCATGGAATCTTCTCCTCTTGATCTCAGGTGGGCGCCGCGTCGAGACGCCAGCGCAGCGTCCCCTCGCGCTCGGTGAGCACGATCTTCGGCGGGACGGGGAGTTCATGGAAGGCGGATTCGTTCGAATCCATCTGGTACCCGGCGGTGTTCGGGTAGACCAGCAGGTCGCCGGGCTCGGCCCGGCGGGGCAGCGGCACCCGGCGCCTGCTGAGCAGGTCGGAGTCGAGGCAGGTGGCCGCGCCGACGCTGGTCGGGGTGCGGACGCCGGGTCGCGGCGGCCACAGCACCGGGTCCGGCAGGTACTCGCTGTCGAACCACTGCTCGGACAGGCTCAGGCTGGTGCCGTCGACGGTCAGCAGGTCGTAGGGCTCGCCGCCGCTGAGCCGGGTCTTCCGGCCCTGTACCCGGAACACGGTACAGCCGGCCCGGTCCAGCAGGGCGCGCCCCGGCTCGATGGCGAGCACGGTGTCGGTGGCGACGAGGCGCTTCCCCAGCCCGCGGTGCCGCAGGATGGCGGTGAGCATGGCCGCGCCCGGCTCCGGGAAGTGGTACGGGTAGTACGAGCCGGGCTCGGTGTCGCCGTGGAACCAGTGCGGCCCGGCCGACGCGGTGAACTCGGCCCATGCCGCCGCCGGGACGTAGTCCACCCCGAAGCCGCCGCCGATGGAGAGCGTGCGGCCCGGGTGCCCGCTCGCCGCCGCGGCCGCCAGCCGGTCCAGCAACGTGTGCGCGAACTCCGCGCGCTGCTCGGCGTCGTAGCCGGAGAGGTGGAAGCTCAGCCCCTCCCAGCGGATCCGGCCTTCGAGCCGGTCCAGCCTTCGGTGCGCCTCGTCCAGCTCCTCGGCTGTGAGCCCGAACCGGCTGGTCGAGCCGGGCGGCAGGGCGCGGAGCAGGATGCGCGGCGGCGGCGCCCCGTCGGTGGCGGCGGGCAGCCGGTCCAGTTCGTCCAGCGCGTCCACCGCGATCAGCGCGCCGTGCCTGGCGGCCAGCCAGAGCAGCTCGCCGGACTTGGCCGGGCCGGTCACCATCAGCTCGCCGCCGCGCACGCCCTGGGCCAGCGCGGCGACCAGCTCACCGGTGCTGGCCACGTCGATCCCGGCGCCCGCGGTGGCGCAGGCCCGCGCCACGCAGGCCGCCTTGTTCGCCTTCTTGCCGTAGTAGATCGCGCCGGTGACGCCATCGGCCTCGAAGGCCGCCCTGAACTCGCGCACCGCGCGCACCACCCGCTCCGGGAAGAGCACGTGGAAGGGGCCGCCGACGATGTCGGTCAGTTCGCCGAGCAGCCCGGGATCGGCCAGTAGCCGCTGCTCCCACCGGTCGCGGTGGGCGGGCAGCGGCGCGGCGGCGATCCCGGTCAGTCCCACAGCGGCACCTCGACCCCGCGGCCCTCCGCGATCGCCCGCTCGGCCAGCGCGTGCGCCACCGCGACATCGGTGAGCACGAGCCCGCTGTTGTAGACGAAGATCTTCTCGTCGTCGCTGCGCCTGGCGACCGCGCGCCTGCTCAGGATGCGCGGCAGCTCCGCGTCGACCGCGCGCAGCACGCCGTCCGGGCCCGCCATGTCGGTGCCGGTGAGCGCCATCTGCTCGGCGCTGGTCGCGATCACCCGATCGGCCTCCACCAGCGCCGACGGCGCCAGCCCGTACCCGACCAGGACGGCGGTGCAGCCCGGCGGCAGGTCGTCGGCCTCCAGCGCGACCTCGGTGCCGGGCCCCGCGGTCGCGAGCACCACGTCGGCCCCGCCCGCCGCGGCCACCGGGTCCTCGACCACCTCGAGCAGCGCGTGCGGCTGGTGCGCCGCCAGGTTCTCCTTGACCGCGGCCAGCCCCTCCGGGTGCGTGCCGTAGACCATGAGCTTGCGCAGCTGCGGATTCGCCGCGAGCAGGTGCGGCAGCGCATTGCGGCCCTGGGTGCCGGTCCCGATGAGCAGCACGCTCTCCGCGCCGCGGCGCACCGTCTCGCGGACCAGCAGCGCCGAGACCGCGGGCGTGCGCAGCGCGCCGACCCGCGCGCAGTCCATCATGGCGATCGGCGCGCCGGTGCTGTCGTCGTAGAGCGTGATGGTGGTGTAGTACCGCTTGGTGCTGCGGTCGTGCCCCGGATCGAACTTGTACGAGGTCTTCATGGCGACCACCCGGCGCCTGCCGTCCCGGCCGAGCATGGCGTAGGCGACCGACCAGCCGTCCGGGTTGGCCACGCTGAGCTTGCGCGGATTGTCCGATTCCCCCGCGGCCAGCGCGAGATACGCCTCCTCCACCGCGCGGACGACGTCGGCGGGGGTGATCGGCACATCGGCCAGATCGCTCCGGCTCAGCACGCGCAGCGGCGTGCTCCGGTCACGGTTGCTCATCGCTTCCTCGATCATCGGAGGTGTCCCGTCCTGTCACCGTGCGAAACGGGGCAACGATCTGCTGCCCGTATCCATTCTCACGGTTCTCGGCGGCGCGCCTGCGCCGCTCGGGAAGACGAATATTGACGCGCTTGAGCCACCGGTCGGTGCCGTCGTAGCGCGCGGTGAACGGTACCCGGCCGTGCACCGCGACATCGTTGTCCACCAGCAGCAGCTCGCCGGGGGCGAGCGCGGCCACCCGGCAGACCCGCTCCAGCTCGGCGCCGAGCCGGGCGTAGGCGCGGCGGTACTCGGCGCCCGCGTCGTCCAGGGGGGTGTAGGCCGGGTCGTAGCGGGTGGTGAGTTCGGCTGCGGCGCCGTCGGATTCGATGTCGCCGGGGTGCCAGAGCGTGGGCAGCGCCGGAGCGGCCGCGCGGTCGTGCGCGTCGCCGTAGGAGACGTCGGGCAGGATCGGCAGCACCGGCTCGGCCAGCGTGCGGCGCTCGGCGGCGGTGAGCTCGACCTGCCGCACCGAGGAGACGGTGGTGCCGACCATGTCGTGGTTGCGCAGGCAGCCGAGCAGGAGCAGGTGCGCGCGCTCGGGGTGGAAGGCGTCCTCGGTGTGCGGGGTGAGCAGCGTGCTGCTGCTCGCGCCGGACTGCTCGTGCTCGTGCCCGGCCGCCGGGACGATGTTGTTCACCAGCCGCCCGCCCTGCTGGCCGCGCCAGCCGAAGGGCTCACCCGCCGCGGCGGCGAGCAGCAGCAGGGAGATGTCGAGCCGCAGCGAGGCGGCGGTCGGCGCGGCGGCGCCGTCCCGGCCCGCGGCGGCGCGCCAATCCTGCGGTGTGGCGCCGATTTCCGCGTCGCGCACCGGCAGTCCGCCGACGATTGTGGCACCGGCGGAGGTGCTCGGCGGGCGCACCGCGGCCGCGACCGAGCCGGGCAGCCCCGGCACGTACCGGCGCACCGCGGCGACGATGCGCGGGTCGGTCAGCGTCGCGGCTGCGGTGGTGTCGCCGTCGAGCCCGAGTGTGACGCAGATCGCATCAGCGGCGGCGCGGATCGCGGCGCCCGCCGCGGGCGGGATCTCGCGGCGCTCGACGGCCTGCGGGTGAAACGTCGAACGTTCGGAGAGAACGCTTTTCACCGAGTGGGGTCCCTTCTTCGGATCGAGCCGGAAGCGGATGAGACGATTCGAGTCCGAAGGTAGTGGGTCGGGCGTTGGTTAAGCAAGGCTTGCCTAATTTGCAAGGCCACACATAGCGGTACGACATGACCGGAACGGCCGCCGACGATACCCGTTCGGCAACTTCCGGGCGAATCCCGGCTGCGGCGAGTCGCGCACACGCCGGTTGCCTCGACTGTGCCGAGTTCCCGCCATCATTAGGCTAGCCTGACCTTGCCGGTGTGTGCCATCAGGGCGGTTGCGACGCATCGGGTTACGCGACGACGCGGGCCGGGCGGCCTGGAGGGAAGGCGGCGTGATGCGGTGGAATCGGCGGCAGGTGCTGGCCTCGGGAGCCGGGCTGAGCGTGCTCTTCGCGCTCGCGGCGTGCGGGAACGGCGGTTCGGCCGGCGGCCCCGCGCAGCGCGGCGGCACGCTGCGGGTCGGCGCGCTCGGCACCTCGGCCCGCACCGAGCGCGACCCGCACGGAAACCTCAGCAACGACAGCGATTTCCTGATCGCCTCGCTGCTCTACGACCCGCTCACGGTGCCGGGCGCCGACCCGACCGTCGTGCCGCGGCTCGCCCGCTCCTGGGAGTCCGATCCGGAGCACCGGCGCTGGACCTTCACCCTCGCCGAGAACGCCACCTTCCACGACGGCACCCCGGTGACCGCCGACGACGTGGTGTGGTCGCTGCGCAGGCTGCGCACCGTGGCGGGCGCCGCCAAGCTGCCGGTCGCGGCCGAGGCCATCACCGCGGACGGCCCGAACCGGGTACTGCTCACCGTCGAGGAACCGAACAGCGAACTGCCGCTGCTGGTCCGGTTGATGACCTTCACGGTCAAGCGGGACACCACCGACTTCACCGCCGCGATCGGCACCGGACCCTTCCGGCTGGCGTCCCGCGACGGCGGCACCACCCGGCTGGTGCGCAACGACGGCTGGTACGGCGGCGCGCCGCTGCTGGACGCCATCGAGGTCACCGCCTTCGAGAGCACCACCGCGCTCGGCAACGCCGTGCTGGCCGGGCAGATCGACCTGGCCTCCAACGCGGGCGCCATCGCGGGCCGGACCGCCGCGGGCAGGCCGGACCTGCAGGTGGTCCGGCGGGCGAACGACACCATGCTCGGGCTGGCCGTGCGCACCTCGGACGGCCCCTTCGCCGATCCGCGGGTGCGCGCCGCGCTCCGGCTCGGGGTCGACCGCGGCGCCCTGGTCGACCAGGTGCACTCCGGCTACGGCACGGTCGCCAACGACGTGCTCGGCACCGGCGACCCGCGCTACGACCGCGCGCTGCCGCAGCGCAGCCGCGACCTGGACCGGGCCCGCGCCCTGCTGCGCGAGGCGAACTTCGACACCGGCGCTCGGTACCCGCTGGTGACCAAGGCCGAGGCGCCGGGCGAGGTGGAGTCGGCGCGGGTGCTCGCCACCCAGCTCGCCGAGATCGGGCTGAAGCTGGACGTGGTGACCGAGGAGTCCGGCGTCTTCTACGACCGCAGCTGGCTGCGGGCGCCGCTCTACACCGTCTCCTGGGGCACCAACGACTCCGTGCTCTTCTACGCGCGCACCCTGCTCGCCTCCGGCTCCAACCGCAATGAAACCGCCTTCAGAGACGCCGAATTCGACGCCGCCACCGCGCGGGCGCTGGCCGCGCCGGACGATGCCGACGCCATCCGCACGCTGCAGCGCATCGAGTACGACCGCGGCGGCTACCTGGTGTGGGGGATGGCCGACGGCATCGACGTGGCGGCGGCGACCGTGCGCGACCTGCCGACGCTCGGCGGGTACGCCAGGGTGCAGCTGGAACGCACATGGCTGGCGGGTTGAGCCGGTCCGCTCCCGCCGTCTTCGGCCTGCTGCTGGCGCAGCGGGTCGCGCTGCTGTTCGCGCTGCTCGCCGCGGTTTTCGTCGCGGTGGAGCTGCTGCCGGGCAGCGGGGCCCGCGCGGTGCTCGGCCGGGAGGCGAGCGATGCGGAGGTCGCCGCCAAGGAGCACGAGCTCGGGCTGGACCGGCCGCTGCTCGTCCGGTTCGGTGCGTGGATCTCCGGGGTGCTCACCGGTGATTTCGGCGCCACCGCGCGGGGACGGCCGATCGGCGAGCTGCTGGCGGGCGCCTTCCCGCAGACGCTGCTGCTCGGCGGGCTCGCGCTGCTGCTCACCGTGCTCGGCTCGCTGCTGCTCGGCGCCTGGTGGGCGCTGCGGCCGGGCAGCCTGCTCGGGCGGGCGCTGCAGCCGGGGAGTTCGGTGGCGGCGGCGCTGCCCGAGTTCGTGCTCGCGGTGCTGCTGGTCGCGGTGTTCTCGCTGCTGCTCGGGTGGTTGCCCGCGGTCACCGTGAGCGGGCGCTCCGGGTTCCCGGTGCGCGCGGACATGCTGGTGCTCCCGGTGCTGGCGCTGGCGGTGCCGCAGATCGGCTGGAACGTCAGGGTGGTGCGCGCCGCGCTCGCCGACGCCGCGCGCGAGCCGCACGTCGAGACCGCGGTGCTGGACGGGCTGCCCGAGCGGGTGGTGCTGCTGCGGCATGTGCTTCCCTTCGCGCTGCCGACCATTGTCGCGGGGTTCGCCACCAGCGTCGGCATGCTGCTCGGCGGTGCGCTGGTCGTCGAAGCCGTCTTCAACTACCCCGGCGTCGGGGCACTACTGGCCGGTTCGGTCGCCGACCGGGACGCCGCGCTCGTCGCCGCCGTCGTCGCGCTCACCGCGGTGAGCGTGCTCGCCATGCTCGCGGTCGCGGACGCGGTGCGGGCGTGGTCGGTGCGGGGGCGGGCATGAACGCGCCGGAGGCGCGCAGTGGTGCGCGGGCGGCGCACGACGTGGTGCCCGACGCACGCGGTTCCGGCTCGGGGGCGCCTGGCGGCATGGTGAAAAGGCTGCTCGGCGGGGTGCTGCCGCGCCTGCGCGGGGACCGGCCGGACAGCGGGCGTGCGGGGGTGCCCGGCCTCGCGCGGCGGTGGCGCGTCCTGCTCACGGTGCTGCCCGCGCTCGTCGTGGTGCTGCTGGCGGCCGCCGGACCCGCATTGGCCCCGCACCCGGTCGACCATCCGGTCGGCATGCCCTTCGCCGACCCCGCCGCGGGCGCCCCGCTCGGCACCGACCGCCTCGGCCACGACGTCCTCAGCGGGCTCCTGCACGGCGGCTGGGGACTCCTGCTCCTCGCCGCGGCGATCGCCATCGGCACCACGCTGCTCGGCGCGGTACTCGGCGCGCTCGCCGCCCTGCGCCCCGCCTGGGGCAGGCTCATCGAGGGCAGCGCGGACTTCGCCATTCTCATCCCGGCCGTCCTCGGTATTTTGCTGGTCCTGACCTCGTGGCCGACCGCGGGTATCGCCGGCCTCCTGCTCGTCGCCCTGCTCTTCGGCGTCCCGTACTGCGCCCGCGTCTTCGCCGCCGCCGCGGCGGGCATCGCCGCCACCGGCTACGTCGAGGTCGCCCGCGCCTCCGGCGAGACGCTCCCGCACCTGGTCTTCGCCGAGGTGCTCCCCAACCTGCGCGAAGTGATCGCCGCCCAGCTCGGCCTGCGCTTCGTCGCCGCCGTCTACCTGGTGAGCACCGCCTCGTTCCTCCAACTCCCCGCCACCCTCGGCGCCACCAACTGGGCGGTCATGGTGCGCGACAACGGCTCCGGCATCGTCCTCAACCCGTGGGCGGTGCTCGCCCCCGGGCTCGCCATCGCCGTGATCGCGGTGAGCGTCAACCTCGCCGCGAGCGCACTCGGCCGGACGGAGCGGTCGTGAGCGGGGTACGGGCGCGCGGCCTCGCCCTGATCGCCGCTGACGGCCGGAAACTGTTCGGGCCGCGCGACTTCGACATCGAACCGGGCACGGTCACCGCTCTGACCGGCCCCTCCGGCAGCGGCAAGACCACGCTCATGCGGCTGCTGCTCGGCCAACGCCTGCCCGGCGCGACCGTCGAGGGCACGCTCACCGTCGCGGGCCACGACGTCCGCACCCTCGACCCGCCTGCCCTGCGCCGATTCCGCCGCACGCACATCGCCTACGTCGCCCAGGACCCCGGCTCCGCGCTGAACCCGCTGCTCCGGGTCCGCACCCTCCTCGGCGAGGTAGCGGCTGAGAGCGCGAGCATCCCGGAGACCCTGCGCGCCGTCGGCCTCGACGAGACCTTCCTGCCGCGCCGCCCCGGCACCCTCTCCGGCGGCCAGCAGCGCCGCGTCGCCCTGGCCCGCGCCCTGGTCCGCCGCACCGACGTCCTCGTTCTCGACGAACCATTCGCCGGGTTGCACGGTGCCCTGCGCACCGAGATCGCCGCGCTCATCCAGCGGATCGCCCGCGACCGCGGGGTAGCCGTCCTGCTCTCCGGCCACGACACCGCAACCGTGCACAGCATCGCCGACCAGGTGATCGAACTCGACTCCGCCACAACCGTTCCTGCTGCCGTCGCTCTCACCGACGAAGCTCCGCCCGGCGAGATCGTGCTCCGCGCAACGGGTCTCACCGCCCACGCGGGCGGCGTCCAGGTGCTCACCGACATCGACCTCGAACTGACCGCGGGTTCGGCGCTCGCCGTCGTCGGCGCCTCCGGAGCGGGCAAGACCACCCTCGCCCGAGTCCTCGCAGGCCTGCACCCCGACGCGAGCGGCACCCTCGAACTGCACGGCGAACCGATCCCACTCGACCCCCGCCGCCGCCCCCGCGGAATCCAGATCGTCACCCAGAACCCCCGCTCCGCCCTCAACCCCCGCCGCACCGTCGCCCAAATCATCGGCCGCCCCCTCCGCCGCGTAGCCCGCGTCCCCCGCGCCGACCTCCCCTCCCGCATCACCGACCTCCTCACCGCCGTCGACCTCCCCGCCGACCTCGCTCCCCGCCGCCCCCACGAACTCTCCGGCGGCCAACGCCAGCGCGTAGCCCTCGCCCGCGCCCTCGCCGCCGACCCCGCGGTGCTGATTTGCGACGAGATCACCGCCGCCCTCGACCACACCACCGCCACCGCCGTCCTCACCCTCCTCGCCCGCCTCCGCACCCGAGGCACCACCCTCCTCGTCATCAGCCACGACATCCCCCTCATCGCCACCTTCTGCCCGCACACCCTCGTCCTCGACGCGGGCAAGGTCGTCGAATCCGGCCCCACCGCCGCCCTCCTCGCCGCTGCGACGCACCCCGCCACGCGGGCCCTGCTGGGCTGAGCGAAGATGGTCATCCCGGCGGGGGACGAGCCGGTAAAATCGAGGGGGAGTAATGGCGGAGGTGACCCGATGGCCGAGCGACCAGCCGACGAGCGCACACGTCGTGCGCGCGTCATTCGCGCTGCCCGGACGACCAGCAAGCTGGAAGGTGCCCGGAGCACGGACGCGACCCGGGCTGATCAGGATGCCTACGTCCGCGGCGAGATCGACATCGCTCAGCTCGGCGCCCGGGTGCGCGCCCGCTACAACCTGGACTGACGCACGAGCGGCACACCGTGTCCAGCGGTGAAACACGTCCGCCCTGGGATACGGGCGATGCCGACGTGAATTGGACCGGTTACTTCCTGCCCGGCACCGAGGTGTTGCGGAACCGAGTCGGAGCGACGAACAGGGACGATCTCGCCGACGCGGAAAACGATCTCGTCGAAATCCGCGTCGCCGAGTTGCGCGAAGCTCCGGAGCTCGTCGAGCGGACCTACGACCTCGCCCACCTGCGAGCAGTGCACGGGTTCCTATTTCAGGACGTCTACGAGTGGGCCGGAGATCTGCGGACCGTCGGTCTCGAAAAGGGCGGCGAATCATTCTGCACGCCAATCGAAGCCGGGCGAGCGGTATCGCACGTGGCCGACCGGATCAGGGAACTCGATCGGTTGCGAGCGGTGAACGACCGCGACGCGCCCGGCCTGCTCGCCTATCTGTACGACTACGTGAACTTCGCCCACCCGTTCCGCGAAGGCAATGGCCGCGCGCAGCGCGAGTTCTTCGACCAGTTGCTCTCCGAGTCCGGCCGCGGCCTGGCCTGGGATCTGATCGACAAGACCGAGCTGCACACCGCCTGCCACACGGCCCGTGCGAACGGCGACCTCACGCTGCTCGAGCAGATGTTCACCACCATCCTCGACGATCAACCCGCGTATTTCTACGACTGATTCCACGCTGAACTGGGTATTCGAGCGCCCCCGGCACAATGGACCACGTGGTGTGGAGAAGAGCGGGCGCGGCGGCGGCCATCGTGGCGACCCTGGTGCTCGCCGGTTGCGGGTTCGGCAAGGAGCGGGAGCCGCTCCCGGAGGGGATTCCGCCGGGCCCGGGAACCCCGCTCCCGGCGATCGATGTGAACGCCCCCGGCCGGGCGGCGCTGCAACTCCGGGGTTGGGCGGAGGAGCAGGCGGAGCGGATGGCGATCCCGCTGCAGGCACTGGAGGCGTACGGCTACGCGGCGGCGGTCATGGCGAACTCCCGCCCGGACTGCGGCATCGCCTGGACCACCCTCGCGGGCATCGCCAGCGTGGAGAGCAAGCACGGCACCTACCGCGGCTCGCAGGTGGCGGAGGACGGCCGGGTGCACCCGCCGATCATCGGCATCCCCCTGGACGGCGCCCCCGGCGTCGCCAGGATCACCGATACCGACCGCGGCGCCCTCGACGGCGACCGCGAGTTCGACCGCGCGGTCGGCCCGCTGCAATTCATCCCGGAGACCTGGAAGCGCTGGGGCGTCGACGCCAACGGCGACAACAACGTCGACCCGCAGAACATCGACGACGCCGCGCTCACCGCGGCCCGCTACCTCTGCGCGAGCGGCGGCGACCTCACCTCCGAGCTGGGCTGGCAGCGCGCGCTCATGACCTACAACCAGTCCAACAGCTACCTGCTCACCGTGCGCGACCGCGCCGCCGCCTACAGCATCGGCCGCCGGGTGTGATCCGCCCGGAGTGCCGATTACCGAGGTCCGGGCCGGAACGATAGGCTCGCAGCGCACGGGCCATGCCCGTGTGACCATGCCTGTCAGCTGCCGAAGGAGTTCGTTTTCGTGGCCATCATCGAACAGGTCGGAGCACGCGAGATCCTTGACTCTCGCGGTAACCCCACTGTCGAGGTCGAGATCGCTCTCGACGACGGCACCCTGACCAGGGCGGCCGTTCCGTCCGGCGCCTCCACCGGTGAGCACGAGGCGGTGGAGCTGCGCGACGGCGGCGACCGCTACCTCGGCAAGGGCGTCCAGAAGGCCGTCGAGGGCGTGCTGGACGAGATCGCCCCGGCCGTGATCGGCCTGGACGCGGTCGAGCAGCGCACCGTCGACCAGGTGCTGCTGGATCTGGACGGCACCCCGGACAAGTCCCGGCTCGGCGCGAACGCCCTGCTCGGCGTCTCGCTGGCGGTGGCGCGGGCGGCCGCGGAGTCCTCCGGGCTGGAGCTCTTCCGCTACCTGGGCGGCCCGAACGCGCACGTGCTCCCGGTGCCGATGATGAACATCCTGAACGGCGGCGCGCACGCCGACACCGGCGTCGATGTGCAGGAGTTCATGGTCGCCCCGCTCGGCGCGCCCACCTTCAAGGAGTCGCTGCGCTGGGGCACCGAGGTGTACCACGCGCTCAAGTCGGTGCTGAAGAGCAAGGGGCTGGCCACCGGGCTCGGCGACGAGGGCGGCTTCGCCCCCGACGTCGCGGGCACCCGCGAGGCGCTGGACCTGATCGCCACCGCCATCGGCAAGACCGGCCTCACCCTCGGCCGCGATGTCGCGCTCGCGCTCGACGTCGCCGCCACCGAGTTCTACAACTCCGCCACCGGCTACACCTTCGAGGGCACCGCGCGCACCGCGGAGGAGATGGCGCAGTTCTACGCCGAGCTGCTCACCACCTACCCGCTGGTCTCCATCGAGGACCCGCTGTCGGAGGACGACTGGGACGGCTGGGTCGCGCTCACCGACCTGATCGGCGACAAGGTGCAGCTGGTCGGCGACGACCTCTTCGTCACCAACCCGGAGCGGCTGGAGGAGGGCATCGTCAAGGGCGCCGCCAACGCGCTGCTGGTGAAGGTGAACCAGATCGGCACCCTGACCGAGACCCTGGACGCGGTCGAGCTCGCGCACCGCAACGGCTACAAGACCATGATGAGCCACCGCTCCGGCGAGACCGAGGACACCACCATCGCCGACCTCGCGGTCGCGGTGGGCAGCGGCCAGATCAAGACCGGTGCCCCGGCGCGCAGCGAGCGGGTCGCCAAGTACAACCAGCTGCTGCGCATCGAGGACGCGCTCGGCGACTCCGCCAGGTACGCGGGCGACGTCGCCTTCCCGCGGTTCGCCTTCGAGGGCTGACGACCGGTGATCGGCGGCGAGGGATGACGGAGCGGCGGACGCGCGGCGCGGGCCCGAGTGGTCGGCGCACGTCGCGGTCCGCCCGCTCCCGCCCCGCCGCCGATCACGCGACCGCGGGCCGCGCGCCGCGCAGGCGCGCCGAAGCGGAGAAGAAGCGCGCGCAGAAGATCGGCGAGGGCGGCCGCCGCTCCCGCCGCTCCGACCGTCCCGAGCGCACCTTTCTCGGGCTCTCCACCGGCCGCGCGGTGATCCTCGCCATGGTGGTCTGCGGCCTCGCGCTCACCCTCGCGGTGCCGATGCGCACCTACTTCTCGCAGCGCGCCGAGGCCGTGCAGCTGGCCGCCGAGCGGCAGCGGCTGGAGGACGACGTCGCCGAGCTGCGCGACCGCAGGGTGCAGCAGCAGGACCCCGCCTACATCCGCGCCGAGGCCAGGGACCGGCTGCGGCTCGTCTTCCCCGGCGAAACCCCCTACATCGTCCAGGTGCCCGGCATCGAGGCGCCGCCCGTGGCCGCCGCGCCGACCCGCCCGCGCGAACCCGACCCCTGGTACACCGACCTCTGGCGCAGCCTCGACCAGCCCGCCCCCACCCCGGAAGGACCCCGGTGACCGCCCCCACCCAGCACGACCTGGAGATCGTCGCCCGGCAGCTGGGCCGGGAGCCCCGCGGCGTGCTCGGCATCGCCTACCGCACCCCCGACGGGTTGCCCGCGGTCGTGCGCACCGCCCCCAAGCTGCCGGACGGCACCCCCTTCCCGACGCTCTACTACCTGACCGACCCTCGGCTCACTGCCGAGGCGAGCAGGCAGGAGTCGGCGGGCGTCATGCGCGAGATGACCGAGCGGCTCGGCACCGACCCTTCGCTGGCCGCCGCCTACCGCGCCGCGCACGAGAGCTACCTCGCCGAACGCGACGAGATCGAGCCGCTCGGCACCGACTTCACCGGCGGCGGCATGCCGGACCGGGTCAAGTGCCTGCATGTCCTGATCGCGCACGCGCTGGCCAAGGGGCCAGGCGTGAACCCGCTGGGCGACGAGTCGGTGGCGCTCGCCGCCGAGCACGGCCTGCGCGGCACCGCGGTGCCCGCCGACTGGCCCGAGTACCGGGACCTGCGAGAGGAGAACGAGGCATGAGGGTAGCGGCCGTCGATTGCGGCACCAATTCCATCCGGCTGTTGATCGCCGACGTCCAGGCGGACGGCACCCTGGCTGACGTGCACCGCGAGATGCGGATCGTCCGGCTCGGCCAGGGCGTCGATGCCACCGGCGCCTTCGCCCCCGAGGCGATCGAGCGCACCAGGGTCGCGCTCGCCGACTACGTCGCCGCCATGCGCGAGGCGAAGGTCGACAAGGTGCGCATGGTCGCCACCTCCGCCACCCGCGACGCCTCGAACCGCGAGGAGTTCTTCGGGATGACCCGTGAGCTGCTCGGCACCGTCGTGCCCGGCGCCGAGGCCGAGGTCATCACCGGGGACGAGGAGGCTCGGCTGTCGTTCGCCGGCGCCATCGGCGAGCTCGCCGCCGACGAGGCGCCGTACGTGGTGGTCGACCTGGGCGGCGGCTCCACCGAGCTGGTCTTCGGCGACGCCGACGGGGTGCGCGCCGCCTTCTCCGCCGATATCGGCTGCGTGCGGATCACCGAGCGGGCCATGCCCGGCAACCCGCCCACCGATGAGCAGGTCGCCGCCGCCACGGAGTTCGCCCGCGAGCGGCTGGCCGCCGCCTTCGCCGCGGTGCCGGTGGAGCAGGCGCGCACCTGGGTCGGGGTCGCGGGGACCATGACCACCATCGCCGCCGTCGCGCTCGAACTGCCCGAATACGACGCCTCGAAGGTGCACCTGAGCAGGCTCTCGCTGGACCAGGTGTACGCGGTGTCGGACCGGCTCACCTCGCTCGACCACGACCAGCGCGCCGCGCTCGGCCCCGTGCACCCCGGGCGGGTGGATGTGATCGGCGGCGGTGCGGTCATCGTCCGGGCGCTGGCCGACGAGCTGTCCCGCCGGGCGGGGATCACCGAGCTCGTGGTGAGCGAGCACGACATCCTCGACGGGATCGCGCTCTCCATCGCGTAGGTCCGGTCGCGTCCCGCGGAACGTGCGGCAGGCCGCGGCCGTTACCCGGGCATGTTGCGCTACCTCGAAGCCGTCCGGCATGGCGAGACGCCGGTCAACGCGGCGGGCGCGAATCCCGCTGTGGCGCGGCCGTACCTGCCGGACTCGGAGGTCTTCCTGACCGAGCGCGGCGAGCGACAGGCCACCGACGTCGGCCGCCGTTTCGCCGCGCTCCCGGAGAACGAGCTCCCGGACCTGGTGCTCTGCTCCCCGTACCCGCGCGCCCGCCGCACCTGGGAACTCGCGGTGGCCGAGCTGCGGTCGGCGCCCGAGTTCCGCATCGACGACCGCCTGCACGACCGCGACCGCGGGCGGTTCCGGGTGCTGTCGCAGGCGCGGGCCCGGCTCCTGCACCCCGACGAGGCCGCCGCGGAGGACCGCGACCCGCTCGGCTATCGGCCTCCCGAGGGCGAGTCGTTCCGCGACGTGGCGGACCGGGTCGGCGCCGTCGTCACCGAACTACTCGACACCGGCCCGGAGCGGGTCCTGATCGTCGCCCACGACGCCGTGGTCCTCATGCTCCGCCAGGTCCTGGAGCACCTCCCGGACGCCGAGATCCTCGCCCTCGCCGAGCGCGGTCTGGCGGGCAACGGCTCCGTCACCTCGTGGCAGCGCGACCCCCGCACCGGCTTCCGCTTGCTCGCCTACGACGACCGCACCCACCTGACCAGCTGAAACGCCCCGGGTTTCGACCTGATCATGGGAGGTATTCGCGGCTCGTGCGCCTCCTCCGACTCCCGGGCGTCTACCGCCCGCAAGCCGATACCTGGTTGCTGGCCCGGGCCCTCGCCGATGCCGCCCTGCCCCGGAACCCCCGAGTGGTCGACATCTGTACCGGAACCGGCGCGCTCGCGGTCACCGCCGCCCGCGCCGGAGCCGCCGAGGTGACGGCCGTCGACATCTCCCGCCGAGCCGTCGCCACCGCCTGGCTCAACAGCCGGGCCCGCGGCCTCCCCGTCGAACTGCTCCGCGGCGACTACCGCGAGGTGCTCCGCGACCGCACCTTCGACGTGGTTCTCTCCAACCCGCCCTACGTCCCCTGCGCCGACCCCGACCCGGCCCGCGGGGCCGACCGCGCCTGGGACGCAGGCTTCGACGGCCGCTCGATCCTGGACGACCTCTGCGCGACGCTCCCCACCCTGCTCGCCCCCAACGGCGTCGCCCTCATGGTCCACTCCGAACTCTGCGACGAGCAACGCACCCTGCGCATGCTCCGCGAAACCGGCCTCAAAGCCTCCACCGTCGCCCGCACCCTCACCCCCTTCGGCCCGGTCATGCGCGGCCGCGCCGACTGGCTGGAAGAGGCCGGGCTCATCGCGCCCGGGCAGCGGGTGGAGGAGCTGGTGGTGATCCGTGCCGACCGCATCGAACAGTGAGCCCGATCGGCGTCGGGTCACCCTGGAACGGGGCGGTCCGGCGCTGATCGAGGGCCCGGTAGAGATCGTCGGCGAAGACGGCTCGATCGTAAAATCCGACCGCTTCCTCGTCGCCCTCTGCCGCTGCAAGCGCAGCGACATCTACCCCCTCTGCGACACCAGCCACCGCCGCCGCGCCCGCCGCACCGACGACTGAGACTCACGCGCGCTCCGGCGGCCTCGGCACCGGCCGCTGTCCGTGGACCACTTCCTCGACCAGATCTGCCCAGTGCGTCGCCAGATATCCGACGTCGTACCAGGCGGCGTGCAACTCCTCGGTACTCGGCGGTGGATCGGCGCGCAACAGCCGTTCCGCCGCCACGTGTGCGGCCGCCATGTCGTCGATGACGGTGGCGCACAGCGCGGCGGTGCCCGACCGGGCCTCGGTGTGCTCGATGATCCATTCCGCGATCTGGCGCCGCAGCGCGATCCGGTTCGCCTCGAATACGGCTTCGCGGCCGGGGTGGTGGCCGCGTACGCGGTGCAGCGTAGCCAGCGTCCTGGCCCGCTCGAGCAGCCTGGTGCCGTGCCGGCCGACCGGGAACCGGAAGGCCGTGGTGAGTTCGCGCCAGTGTGGCATGGCCGGGCGGCCGACGGTCACGACAGCGGGGTGGACAGCCGGACGAGCGCCGCCGCATAGGGGAAGCAGTACGCAGGATCACGCCCGGCGTGCCGGGTCAGCACGCTCGCGGCGTCCCAACGCTCCAGCTCATCGGGGTGCTCGTCGCACCGATATGACCATTGCGAATCCTCGATTGCTCTGTCCCCGCGCAGCCTCATGCCTTCTCCCCTGTCGTGTGTCGGCATCCGGAATCGAGGGCGATCCCCCCGGCGTCGAATGCCGGTTCAGCTTGTCCCGGCAACAGCCGATCCCGGCGTGCTCCGGTGTCCGCAGCCGTCCACAACGGCCACGCGATCGCGCTACCGTTCGGGTATGGAGACCGGGGCTCTATTGCGCGCGGCCCGGCAGGCCGCGCGGATTTCACTGCGGGGGATGGCCGAACGGACCTTCTACAGCCGGACCTACCTGCACCTCATCGAAACCGGGCAGCGACCAGTCCCCGCAGGGGTCACGGCCGCTTACGAACGAGTTCTCGGCACAACAGATCTCGGCAGGCTGACCACCGCGGCGAAGTCGCCCGCGAGCGTGGATGCGAGCGCGCTCGCCGATGTGGCGGCAATGCTCTCAGCCACCCGCCGAATCGAGGACGCCACCGGAGCACTGGCGGTACTCCCCGCAGTACGGGGAATGTCGGCGATGACCGAACAGTTCGCCCAGCAGGCGCGCACGGTCCGTGCCGATGCGCTGGCACTGGCATCGGAGGTGACCCAGTACCGCGGCTGGCTCGAGCACGCACTCGGCGCGGATACCGCGGCCCGGCGCAGCTTGACGACCGCGGTCGAACTCGCCGCCGAGTCCGGCGATCGGGACCGGCTGATCCACGGACTCGGGTTCGCCGGATACGTGGAGTGGAGCGCGACGGGGGACTACGACACGGTCATCGGCCTCTCGGACGCGGCGCTGGCGGTTCGCGGTGCGCACCCCGCACTCGTCGCCTACGCACAGATGCGCCGTGCCGAACTACTGGCCGCACGCGGTGAGACGCAGGACGCCCACCGGACCTTGCTCGCGGCGGACGCCGCCACGACCGAGGCGAACGGCCTGGAGCCCCCGGCGGCGATGTACTGGTGGACACCGGGATTCGCCGCGGTGCAGCGCGGTGGGGTGCTGTCGCTACTGGGAGACAAGGTGCGTGCGGTAGAGGAAGCGTCGGAAGGTCTGTCGGAGATGCCCGACGCACACCGCCGCACCGAGTGGCTGGCCTCCGCACTCCGCCGGGTGGATCCGGATATGAGCCCGTAGATACCTCTGCCCTACTCCAGCGGCTCGAGCAGGGAACTCTTCCCCGCCCCCCACGCCTCCAGCAACACCCGGTCCACATGCTCCTCGAGCAGGTTCGTCACCTGAATCCCGAACACCACCGACTCCGTGAGCTCCGGCTCCTCGGCCACCAGCGGCGCGATCACCTGATGCCGCATGACCTGCTCGTGCACCGCATCCGCCTCGACATGCTCGGCATAGAACCGCACACAAGCCGGATCGGCCTCCAGCCGTTCCAGCACCGACACCATCCGCCGCGACCCCGGCGACGAGGTGATCTCCACCGTCGCGAAGTGCCCGACCAGCGCCCCGCGCAGCTCCCGGTGCAGCCCGAACAGCGACATCATGTTCACCAGCGCCAGCATCGGCGCGGGCACCACGTCGAGGTAGTGCAGGTACTCGTCGTTCAGCCCGGCGGCGGCCATGAGGTCCGCGTAGAGCCGGGCGTGCACCCGGTCCGCGTGCCCACCCCCGTATTCGTCGAACTCCACCGCCACCAGCGAGGCCTTCGACTGCCCCCGCAATCGCGGAATCGCCCACGCGTACGGGTCGGCCTCCTTGTGGTGGTAGATCGAGCGGTGCACGAAGTACTCGCGCACGTGCCACCACTCCGCTTCATCCAGCAGGAAGGCGCCGACCCCGGCAGGCTCCCCTGGCTGCACCAGCAGCGCGTTCAACTCCGCGTCCAGATCGGCACCGCCGGGTACATCGGCCCGCATGGCGGCCAGGAACCGCCGCTCCAACTCCGCGCGGAACGCGAGCAGCCCGGGATCCCACTCCCAGCCGGACGCGACCCCGTCGAAACCCTGGTAATGCAGCTCGTACAGCGTGTACAAAGCGAGGTGCAGATCATCGCCGTACGGATCGACATCACCGGCAGGCAGGGAAACGGGAGTACCCGGCTCCGAGCGCAGCGCGGTGAGCACGGCTGAAGAAAGGGCGCCCCGGGCACGCGGCAGGGCGAGACGGGTGCGAACGCTGGTCGTCATATCGGCCGACTACCCCGATAACCCCAGCTCTACCGGACCCCGGACCCCTTGTCAGCACGCCCGTGCACCAGATCGGCGAGCCGCTGCAGCGACTCCCGGTTCCGCGGCACCAGCAGCAGCCCCTGGGCGAGGTCGGGCACCAGCACGCCGGGCCCCTTGACCGCCTTCTCCGCCATCTCGATCCGGGTCCGCCCCGGCCCTTCCTCGCGCAGCGTCAGCCGGATGTAGGCGGCGCCGAACGGCCACAGCCGGGCCTCCAGCTCCAGTCGGTACGGCTGCTGAACAGCGCGAACGGTGGTGTGGTCCTGCATGGTGAGCGGCCACGGCCCCACGCTGTGATGGATGCGCGAACCGACCGCGGGCCACTCGGGGTCGACCGCGCGGATGTGCGAGGCGCCGACCACCCAGGACGAATAGAGCCATCCATCGGAAAGTGTGGCGAACGCCTCCTCGATGGGTACCTCAACGGTGACACCGACTTCGATCACGGGCTCCGAATGCCCCCGCCCGACCGGCCGAAACCTCGCCGGAGTGGCTCCCGACCCGAGTCCGGTGGTGTGGGAAGGTGTGGCACATGGCCGAGACAGCGAATATCGAGCAAGCGGAGATTCCGGAGCGCACATTCTTCGGGCACCCCATCGGCCTGACCAACCTCTTCGGCGTCGAGCTGTGGGAGCGCTTCTCCTTCTACGGCATGCTCACCATTCTCGGCTACTACCTGTACTACTCGGTCACCGATGGTGGGCTCGGGCTCGCGCAGGACACGGCCGTCGGCATCGTCGGCGCCTACGGCGGCCTGGTCTACCTCTCCACGGTGCTCGGCGGCTGGATCGCCGACCGATTGCTGGGAATGGAGCGGACGGTCTTCTACGGCGGCGTCGTCGTCATGGCGGGCCACATCGCGCTCGCGCTGCTGCCCGGACTGGCGGGGGTCGGCGTCGGCCTGGTGCTGGTGGCGCTGGGTAGCGGCGCGCTCAAGGCGAACGCCTCGTCGCTGCTCGGCACGCTCTACCCGAAGGGCGACGCCAGGGTGGACGGCGGCTTCACGCTCTTCTACCTCGGCATCAACATCGGTGCCTTCACCGGCCCGCTGCTCACCGGGCTGCTGCAGCGCGAGTGGGGCTTCCACTACGGCTTCGGCGCCGCCGCCATCGGCATGGCGCTCGGCCTCACCCAGTACGTGGTCTTCCGGCGCAACCTCGGCACCGCGGGCCGCGAGGTCCCGAACCCGCTGCCGCGCGGCTCGATCGGCCGGATCGCCGGGGTGCTGATCGGCGTCGTCGTACTGGTCGTCCTGGTGTGGGTGCTGGGCTGGGTGCGGCTCAGCAACCTGGCCGACGTCACCACCGGCGTCATCGCCGTCGCCTCGGTGGTCTACTTCGCGATCATCCTGCGCAGCCCCAAGGTGACCTCGGTGGAGCGCACCCGGGTGCGCGCCTTCATCCCGCTGTTCATCGCCAACGCGGTGTTCTGGTCGCTGTTCCAGCAGATCTTCACCGTGCTCGCGGTGTACTCGGACGAGCGGATGAACTGGTCCATCTTCGGCTGGACCGCGCCCTCCAGCTGGATCGGCTCGGTCGAGCCGGTGTGGATCATCGCGCTCTCCCCGCTCTTCGCCGCGCTCTGGACCCGGCTCGGCAGCCGCGCGCCGAGCACGCCGTTCAAGTTCGCGCTCGGCGTGATCGGCATGGGGCTCTCGTTCCTGCTCTTCCTGCCGTTCGCGGGTGGGGAGGGGCGCAGCACCCCGGCGCTGTTCGTGCTGCTCATCATGGCCGGGTTCGCCGTCTCCGAGCTGCTGATCTCGCCGATCGGGCTGGCGGTCACCACGCAGCTGGCACCCGAGGCGTTCCGCGCGCAGATGATGGCGCTCTACTTCTTCTCGGTCGGCTTCGGCACCTCGATGGCGGGCGTGCTGGCGGGGTACTACGAGACCGACCGCGAGTTCCTGTACTTCGGGCTGATCGGCGCGGTCGCCGTCGTCGCGGGCCTGATCATGGCCGCGCTCGCACCGTGGGTGCGCAGGCACATGGAGGGCGTGCATTGATTCGAGGATGGGAGTCACCATGACCACGACCCGCACCGGCGGGCTGTTCCGGACCAAGTCGGTCGAGCAGTCCATCCGCGACACCGACGACCCCGACGCCAAACTCCGCAAAGACCTGACCGCGTGGGACCTCACCGTCTTCGGCGTCGCCGTCGTGGTCGGCGCGGGCATCTTCACGCTGACCGCGCGCACCGCGGGCAATGTCGCCGGGCCGTCGACCTCGCTGGCCTTCGTCTTCGCCGCCATCGCCTGCGGGCTGACCGCGCTCTGCTACGCCGAGTTCGCCTCCACCGTCCCGGTCGCGGGCAGCGCCTACACCTACTCCTACGCCACCTTCGGCGAGCTGGTCGCCTGGATCATCGGCTGGGACCTGATCCTGGAGTTCGCGCTCGCCGCCGCCGTCGTCGCCAAGGGGTGGTCGCAGTACCTGGGCGAGGTGTTCACCGGGATCGAGCCGGTGATCCACCTCGGCTCGGTCGAATTCGACTGGGGCGCGGTGGTTCTGCTAGCGGTGCTGACCGTGCTGCTGGTGATCGGCACCAAGATCTCGTCCCGGGTCTCGGCGATCGCGGTCGCCATCAAGCTGGGCGTGATCGCGCTGGTGGTCGTGGTCGGGCTGACCTACTTCGACCGGGACAACCTCTCGCCCTACATCCCGCCATCGCAGCCGGGCGAGGGTGAGGGCGGCCTGCACCAGTCGCTCTTCTCCTGGGTCACCGGCGCCGGGAGCAGCAACTTCGGCTGGTACGGGCTGCTCGCCGCGGCCAGCCTGGTGTTCTTCGCCTTCATCGGCTTCGACGTGGTCGCCACCACCGCCGAGGAGACCAAGGACCCGCAGCGCGCCGTCCCGCGCGGCATCCTCGGCTCGCTGGCCATCGTCACCGTGCTGTACGTGGCGGTCTCGCTGGTGCTCACCGGCATGGTCCCCTACACCGAGCTTTCAGGCGAGGACTCCACCCTCGCCACCGCCTTCGCGCTGCGCGGCGCCGACTGGGCGCAGACGGTGATCTCCATCGGCGCGCTGGCCGGGCTCACCACCGTGGTCATGGTGATGTTCCTGGGTCAGACCCGGGTGCTCTTCGCCATGTCCCGCGACGGCCTCATGCCGCGCGGCCTCGCCAAGACCGGCCGCTTCGGCACGCCCGCCCGGCTCACCGTGCTGATCGGCGTGGTGTGCATGCTGCTCGCCGGCTTCGTGCAGTTCGGCACGCTGGAGGAGATGGTGAACATCGGAACGCTCTTCGCGTTCGTGCTGGTCTCCGTCGGCGTGCTGGTGCTGCGCCGCACCCGCCCCGACCTGAAGCGCGGCTTCCGGGTGCCGCTGGTGCCGTTCATCCCGATCCTCGGCGTGCTCGCCTGCCTGTGGTTGATGGTCAACCTCTCGGTGGAGACCTGGGTGCGGTTCCTGGTCTGGATGGCGCTCGGCGTGCTGGTGTATTTTGCGTACGGACGACGGCATTCCCTGCTCAACCGCACGGCGACATCGAGTCCGGCTTCGGAATAGAGGCATCATGCGAAACCTGTGGCGACGGCGCACCCGCGAACCGAAACCCGCTGTGCGCCGTCTCCCCGGGGTCACGCAGGTCAACGACTGGATCGACGCCGTCGCCGCAGGGCTCTGCGACCGCCGCCGCGAACCCGAGGCCGCCGCCGCCCGCGCCTGCGACGCGCTCTTCACCGCCGCCACCGTCGCCGCCGTCATGGTCGAGCGCGGCAAGCCGTGCCCCGAGTACCGCGCCGTGCACCAGCGCTGCCTCACCGGCGCCATCGAGTTCATGAAGCTCCTCGGCGAGGACACCCTGCGTCGCCACCGCGTCCAGACCCGCACCCCCCTCGGCTGGGACGAACTCGGCCCCGCCGACGCGGTGAGCATCGCCGAGCACCTCTCCGGCCTCGGCGAAGCGTTGCAGATCGCTTTATGTGCCCTGACCACCGATCCCCGCCTCAGCCCCGACCTCCGCGAGGTCGCCGACGTGTACGGCCTCCCCGCCGCCGCCGTCATCGTCGACTCCTGCTACTTCATCCGCACCGACCCGGCGGTGTGAGTTCGGTATCGGACCCAGCGGTCGAATTCCGGTACAGGCGTACGGGTCCGGTACCCTTCTTCCGGGCGCCCCCATAGCCCAATTGGCAGAGGCAGCGGACTTAAAATCCGCCCAGTGTCGGTTCGAGTCCGACTGGGGGCACCGAGTTCTAGGGGCTGACGTGCGGCCAACGTCTTCCGGGGCACCGTCTACTCGCCTACTGGGACAGCCCGATCGACGACCGCGAGTAGACCGGCTTTGCCACCGCCGACAACGTCGCCGAGTTCGGCACCGGCGACACCGCGGCGCTGTGCATTCGCGCCGACGTGGCGTTGTTCGGAGCCGGTCCGCTCGGCCGAGTGAGAGCCGCTACGGTCGGTGCGTGAGCCGAACTCAGTGGACTGTCCACGGTGAGACCGTGGTGGACGAGAACCGACACATCCGGCTGTCCACCGTCGATATCGAGCTGCCCGACGGCGTGCACTTCACCCAGTACGTGGCACGGATGCCCCGGTGCGCGATGACGCTGGTACTCAACGAGCGCCGCGAAGCGCTGCTGATGTACCGGCACCGGTTCATCATCGACCGCTGGGTCTGGGAGCTGCCCGGCGGCTACGTCGACCACGCCGAGGACGTAGCCACCGCCGCGGCCCGCGAGGTAGAGGAAGAGACCGGCTGGCGCCCGCGCACCATGGAACACCTGGTCACCTACCAGCCCGCCATCGGAACGCTCGATCAGCCGCAGGAGATCTACCTGGCGCGTGGCGCCGAACTTACCGAGACCGCGCCCGATATCAACGAGGCCGAGGACATCCGGTGGATCCCGCTCGACGAGGCGGTCCGGATGATCGACCGCGGCGATATCGTCGGCGCGGCGACGGTCGTCGCGGTGTACCGGGCACTCAGTCTGCCCGCGTAGCCACCTCGAGCACGCGGTGCCGGAACTCAGCGACGTCGGGCAGGTTAGCGTGCGCAGCCAGGCGGTGGCGGACTTCGCGCAGGTAGGCCAGGCTGCGGCGGGATTCCAGCCCTGCCGCCAGCGCCAGCGCTTCCCCGCCGATCCGCACCGCCTCGAGCGGGTCCTCGTCGGCGCGCGCCGATGCCAGCAGGCAGAGGTTGAACGCGCGGCCGCGGGTGTAGCCGTCGGACATGTTCAACGACTCCTCGGCGAACTGCGCGGTACGCGCGGCGTCGCCGAGGTCGCGGAAGCAGTGCGCGGTCTTCGCCGACAGATAGGCGCCGTCGAAGTAGTCCAGCCACGGCGGGCGTGTGCTGCCGGCCCGGTCGTAGGCGCGTTCGGCGGCGTTGAGCGAGGTGGCGCACATCGCCCCGTCCGCGCGGGCTGCGTGCCCGTGTGCCTCCACCATGTGGCACTCGGACTCCAGCACGGCCAGCCCGGCGGTGCGCGCCGCGATCTGCGCGGCGCGGGCGAGGTCGACCGCGTCACCCGGCCGCCCTACGTAGGTGGCCTGGTGGCTCATGGCCGCGAGGATTTCCGCGCCGAGTCCGGCGTCTCCGGCGGCGCGTGAGAGTCGGAGCGCCTGGATCAGATAACGCTGCGCGAGCCCGTGCTCTTCGAGGTCGTAGGCGGCCCACCCGGCGAGCTTGGTCAGCTCGGCGGCGGTGGCGAAGAGCTGGCGGCCGATCGGCTCGGGGTAGCTGCTCTGCAGCAGCGGCGCGACCGAGCTGTGCAGGTACTGCACGATGGTCGGCCGGACCTTCCCGCCGCCGACCCGGTTGTCCAGGTCGCGGAATGCCGCGGTCATGGTGCGCACCGCATCGACATCGGTCTGCCCGATGCGCCGGTATCCCTGCCCGGACGCCGGGTGCTCGGGTCCGGGCATCGTCAGCCAGCGCATGGACGCCGCGGGGTAGACCGCGACCGCGTACGACGCACCCACGAGGAACCGGCGGCGCTCCACGTCACTCCTCCACAGGGTGGTCGCGGCGGTGGTCGCCTCCGCGATGCTCAACGAGAACTCCAGTCCGATATCCGCGGCAGCCTGTCCGGCCACCATGCCGCAATCGGCAGCGGTGACCCGGCGGCCCGTTACCTCGGTCAGTACCTCGGCGATCAGTTCCGGCCCCGGCGGGTTCGGCTGCTCGCCGGCCAGCCACCGGCCGACCGAGGTGTGGTCGTAGGCGAGCTCTACCCCGACGGCGCTCCCGCGCTCGACGACCCGGCGCGCGAGCCCTTTTCGGCTCAGCCGTGCTTCGGCCACGAGGTCAGCGAGCTGCTGGTTCGGCTGCTTGGGCTGGCGTCCCATTTCCGCAGTGTGGCACGCAGATCGAGCATGGGCCACGGATTCTGGTCCGCGCACACCCCCTGTGCACACACCCGCCCGCCGCTCGCGCCTTTCCGGCAAGCACCCGGCAGCGGTTGCCTGAGAACGCACCCCGCGCCGGACCGCCGCGGCCGATGCCGCTTCCGTTCTGCGCGGCCCGCCGTTCGTCCTCCCGGGCCACCGGCGCCGGGGTGCTCGATCGCAGGGGAGAGCAATGGGAAGCCAGCTGGACGGTGCCGCCGGAGCGCGGCGTCGGGATCAGGACGACAGACCGCACGTTCGCGGGTGCGACAAGCACCCCGGCGAGCTGGAGCGCTGGGACGCCGCCGCGGTACTCACCCGGCACGCGGGCCACGACCCGGCGCGCTGCTTGCCCTACTCGACAGCACTCGCCCGTCTGTCTACTCCGCTGGCATGACCACTGCCCGCCCCAGCCTCCCGCACTGGCGCGAGCTCACCACGGTGTTCCGCACCCCGGTCCGCCCGCACGACACCGCTCTGTTGCGGCGAGCCCGGATGCTGGCCGGGGTACACCAGGTGCGTGTGCTGCACCCCGGCCGCGAAGCGGTCTTCGAGGCCGGCCGCGCGGCGCTTCGGGCGCGGATTGCCGAGTGGATCACCAGCCACACCGGCGCCCGCCCCGCGGCTGCAGCGGCTTGCGCGGCGGCCATTGATGATATGGCGGCGGCGCACGTCACCGCTGAGCGCATGTTGCGCGCCGAGCCGCCGGTGAGCCCAGAGCAGTTGCACGCCGCCTGGTTCGACGTCGGCTTCCTGGCGTGTCAGTGGGCCGACCTGGTCGCCGAGGTGGTCGACGGACAACCGCCGGTGCCGTGGCCGCTGGAGCGCCGGTGATCCTGTTCGCGACCGTCCTCGTGCTGCTCCTGGCGCTGCTCGCCGTCGGGCTGTGGGGCGGTGACCGCGCCGCGGCACCCTCGCGGCCGACCGTCGCGTAGACCTCCCTGTACCCCACATGATCGGCCCCGTATGCGCACGTTCAGCATGCACAGGAATTCCTTCAGAACCTCTGTGCTGCAATGTTTCTGCGCACACCCACGCACTCCTACACACAATCCGACGGGATCTTGCGCCACGGCCGTGCCATCCAGGAGTGGTCAGAGACGGTTCGGGCTTCGCAATCCGGAATGAACAAGTGCCGCGACATGATTGCTGACAAAATGCGGCTCATGACGGCGAAACCACGTCCAACCGGATACCGGAACTACACCGCAGACGGTACGTACTGGACCGTCCGCAAGCAGGGCCGCACCTACTGGGTTGTGCGCATTGACCCGTCGGGAGGCGACTACAAGTACGTCGAATGGTGGGGAGGGTATCGAATGGCAGGTCATGCCGGCGGAGCAGCGGCGCAGTTGGGCTACCAGCAAGCACTCGTCGCCGCCAACACAGCGCTGCGAGGCAAACTCCACGAGGCCCTGGCAGATATCGGCTTGGGTGCACCCGTCGCACCGGCTCCGGTCTCCCCCAAAGACGCTCCGCAGGATCTCGAGGACGTAGCGGACTGACCGTCAAGCGCAGGTGAGGGATTTTGTGAGCAGTAGTCCCGAGTCGATCAGGCGGGCGGCGGAGACGCTGTGGGAGTACAACCGGCTCCGGCACGAACCGCGTGCGACCGATGTGGGGGTCGGGCTGGGCAGCCATGACCCGAGCGTCGCGAGTCATGCCGCGGAGCTGTACCACCGCGGGCTGATCCCTCTGATCGTCTTTACCGGGGCGACCACGCCGATTACCGTGAGCAGGTTCCCGCGCGGGGAGGCGGTGCACTATCGCGAGATCGCGCTGGGGCTCGGTGTGCCGGACGAAGCGATTCTGGTGGAGCCGGCGGCGACGAATACCGGGCAGAACATCGAGTTCTCTCGGCAATTGCTGGTCGGGCGCGGTATTCGATCGGTCACGCTGATCACGAAACCGCAGCAGGCCAGGCGGAGTTTTGCCACGTGCCGCAAGGTATGGCCGGAGGTCGAGGCGGTGTGTTCGTTCGTTGCGCTGCCCTTCGACGAGTACGTGGAGTCGATCGGCGACCCGGATCTGGTGCTCACCTCGCTGGTCGGCGAGGCACAGCGGGTCTGGGTGTACGCGGAGCGGGGGCTGGCGGTCGAGCAGGAGGTGCCCGTCGGCGTCCGGAGCGCTTTCGACGCCCTGGTCGCGGCGGGGTACACAGGTCGGCTCCTGCGAAACTGATCACCTGATCGAGTCGAACATATGTTCGCCAGGGTGTAGCGTCGTGCCATGCCTGAGCCATCGCCACTCGATCGGGCCACCGAGAACCTGCGGCAGACGCAGCGGCAGCTGCTGGACGCGGCCGCGTTCGGCAAGCAGCTCTCGCCCGAGCAGTTGGAGCGGGCGGCGGGGCGGATCGCGGAGGCGCTGCGGGCCTACGCGGGGATCACGCCGGGGCCTGCGCGGCATGTGTGTGATCGGCCGCGCAGGCATCGGTAGCGAAGGTCGATTCGCCGGAAGCGCTTGTGCGGATCAGCCTCGAGCCGAATGTGCGGCGGCGTGCATGGTATCGACGATCTCGGACCAGGCTTCGGGCCGCCGGGAGACGCCGGCGCTGTTCGGCCTGTTCCACGACGAAGGCATGCCGCACCTGAGTATCGTCGCGTCTCCCCGAAAGGGAACTTCCGGCCATAGCTCGCGGGCGGGTTTCCCCAGGAGAACGATGGTCCGCAGGCGAGGTAGAAGAGCAAACAGTTCGCGGTGGTACCGGTTGGCGATCCGTACATCGCTCACGCGGGGATCGCCCCCAGCTTTCGGTGGGAAAGGGGAGATGTTCCACGGTGTAATGAGGGCTCGGTCAAGGCCCGCGGCCTGGGTCACCTGAAAGAGGTCGGCTGCGGTCGGATCGTCGTTGTCCAGGCTCAGCAGCTGAGGGCGAGAAGGATCCGGCGTGGCGTCACCTTCGGGAGCCTTCAGAACGAAGAGCACCGTCGCGTTCACTCCACCGAAGGTCGGATCGATCATCGGAAGATTCGCGACCCCCTGCTCGGACTCGATTCGTTGAATCAAATCGTTCAATGGTTTGACGTGGCCTGCCGTGCGAGCCTCTTGGGCGCGGGCCATGCGGAGGCTCCCGCTCGCCAACGCCCTCGGCTGTCCTGGAATTGTCATCGGTTCGGGGTATTCGCAGAACTCGGGACAGTCGGCCGGGTGATCCTGGCATAAGAATCGGCGACCAGAAAACCTCGGTGCTCGATCACGACCAGTACCGGCAGCGGGTGGTCGAGCAGGGGGCGGATGCCCTGCTCCACGCGGTAGCGGAGTTCGGCGGCGACGGGCGTGTCCTGCTCGGTGATCTCGCCGTTCTCGTCGCGGTACCAGCGGTGCGGGGTGAGCAGCACCGAGTCCGGGCCGCTCGGCGACCAGCGGAACAGGACGCAGTCCGAGGAGCTGGGCCGCGCGTACGCCACCGAACCCGCACCGTCCGGGTGGAACACCAGCTCTTCGTCCTGCATGGAGGAGTGGTACCCGTAGTCGGAGCTCCAGGTACCGATCAGATCCTCGGTCACTCGGCGAGATGCCCCGCGGCCTGCGCGAAGTCGGTGCGGAGCTTGTCCTCGCGCTGGGCGCGGACCGCTTCGTCCTGGGTGAAGAGGGCTTGCTTGCTGGTGTGGTAGGTGGGGATGACGGTGAGTTTGCCCGCGATGTCGGGGTGCCGGCGTTCGAAGCGGCGCCAGGCGGCTTGGGCGTCGAGGCCGTGGGCCAGGATCACCTTCAGCTTGGGGAGCAGGGCGATGACCTGCTCGAGGGGGGCGATGCCGCGGTCGATGTCGGCGGTGGAGGGCTTGCGGGTGGTGTACCAGGGGTAGGCGTTCCAGGTGATGAGGTCGGTGATGCGCAGGCCGGAGGTCTGGAAGAACTCCAGGTAGCGCTCGGCGGCCTGGTCGTCGTTCTCCAGGGAGAGGAGGCCGCTGCTCTCCTGGCCGGAGCGGGACCTGGGGCCCGGGTCGCGGAACAGGGAGAGGACTCGGGCTTCGGTGCCGCCGTAGATGGGGGCGAGGTAGGGGAGGGGTTCGCCGCTCTCCTCGATGAGCTTGTCGACCAGGTGGTTGAACGGGGCGATCGGGCCCTCGTAGCGGGCCGCGAACTGTTCTTCGCGGTAGGTGCTGTCCGCCAGGCGGCGGGGGGTGAGGGTGCGCTCCTCGACCTTGGGGGCGGCGGTCTTGCGCGCTGTGTTGCGCGGGGTGGTGGACTTCGCGGCCGCGGTCTTCTTCGCCGGTGCCTTCTTCGCCGGGGCCTTGGCTGCCGCCTTGGCCGCAGGTGCCTTGGTCGCGGCGGGTTCGCTTGGCGCCGCGGTCGCCTCGGGGGCGGTCACCGTGTCCTGCGCAGTGGCCTTCGCGGCCGCCGTCTTCTTGGCTGCTGTCTTCTTGGCCGGTGCGCTCGGCTCGGCCGTCTTCGCCGCCGCCTTCTTGCGCGGAGCTGCCTTCTTGGCCGGGGTGGTGGGGGCGGGCTCGACCGCCGTGGGCGGAGTCGGCTCGGCCTGTTCGGCCGGAGGGGTCGTATCCGCAGGCGTGCGGTCGGCCTCGGTCGACGCGGTCGCGGGGGTGCTCGGCGCATCCGCTGCGGGGATGTCACCGGCGGGCTCGGCAGCCGCGCCGGAGCCGTTGGTCGACGTGACCTTGTCCGTCTCGGCGGCGCTGTCAGCCAACTTCGTCGGCGCGACCTCTGCCGGTGCGGTCTCGGTGGCTTCGGTACCAGCAGCCGCAACCGGCACCGAGGATGAAGCGGCAGCCGGGGCGTCAGCGGGCTCGGCCGTGGTCACGGGCGCGTCGACGGGAGCACTCGGCTCGGCCGCAGAGCTGGTCGATTCGGTCGCGGCGGCAGTCGGCTCGGCCGCAGAAACGGTCGACTTGCTCGCGGCGGCAGTCGGCTCGGCCGCGGAACTGGTCGACTCGGCCACGCCGGCTGCTGGCTCGGCTGCGGGACTCGCAGGCTCGCCCGCGGGACTCGCGGGCTCGGCTGCGGTCGGCGCGGCGGCAGAGTTCTTGGTCTCGGCCACGACGGCCGGGTCGCCCGCGGAACTCGCGGACTCGGTCACCGGCGCGTCGCCGACACCCGCGGTATCAACGGGTGCCCCGGCCGGTGCGCCGGTCCCGCCCGACCCCGCGGCCACCGATCCGGTGCCAGGGGAACCGTCCCCCGCCGAAGAATCCTTCTTCCAGAACATCAAGGCCGCGATAGCGCGCTTGGTCACCCCGCGGGGCGCGTTCCTGCCGGTGGACATCGGGTAGAACTCCGTTTCTCGTCGGCGCTCGCAGTCGGTGACACCGTCGGGGTATCCGTATCGTCCGGGTGAGAAACCTGGTCGGTATGTGGACTACGAGGGTATCCCTGCCGGGGCCGGAATGAACCCCGACGCCAGGAATTCCCGGACATACCCTGCCAGAACTTCCCGGTCGACGGGGCGGCGACGTACGCCGGTGCCTGCCAGCATCGCCTGTGTGTGCTCGTCGCGCCAGTCGAGATGCACCGGAAGCCCGGCGAAGTCGCCTGCGAGCAGGGCGGCCCGGGTGAGCGTGTCGTCGCCCGCCGCTTCGCGGAGCCGGGACTCCCGCTCCAGCGCGTCGCGCACCTGTTCGAGGGGGACGGTGGCGACGGGGATGCCCTGCTCCCGCAGGATCTCGTAGATCGTCTGCACCGCAACGGGTTCCGGGTTCACCAGGTGGTAGACGGTCCGGGTGCCCGCCCGGCCTGCCATGGTGACGACGGCGTCGGCGACGTAGTCCACCGGCACCAGCGAGACGGCGGCGTCCCCGAGGTCGGGGGCGATGCCGAGAACAGCGGTGGCGCGCAGGAGATTCCACAGCGCGTCCGAGGTGCTGTTGATGCCCGCGTCGGCGGTGCCGCTGATGGTGCCGGGCCGGTAGATCCGGGCGGGCAGCCCGCGCTCGGCGGCCTGCCGGACCAGCTCCTCGGCCGCCCACTTGGAGGCGATGTACCCGCTGGACGGCAGCTCGTCGGCGGTGAGCCGGGTGTCCTCGGTGACCGGCCGGTCGGCACCGCGAACGGCGGTGTTGATGGTGGAGACGAAGTGCAGCGGCTTGATCCGCCCGGTCCTGGCGAAGCGCAGCACCTCGCGGGTGCCGTCGACGTTCGCCGTGCGCAGCCGGGCGTACGGCTCGATGTGGTTCACCCTGGCCCCGTTGTGGTGTACCACGTCGATCTCGGCGGCGAGCCGCTCGTACTCGGCGGGGGCGAGCCCGAGCCGCGGCGCGGCGAGGTCCCCGGCCACCGGCCTGACCCGTTCGAAGCCGTCCTCGCGCAGCCGGTACCGGCGCAGCGCGTCGAGCACCCGCTCGACCGCCTGCGCCTCGGAACCCGCCCGGACCAGGCAGTACACCGTGGCGGGGGTGCGGTCGAGCAGCGCGCGCAGCAGGTGCGCGCCGAGGAAGCCGGTGGCGCCGGTGAGCAGCACCGCGCGCGGGGTCATGGTGAACGGCGAGATGTCGTCGTCGAGCAGGGCGTCGTCGGCGGGGCTCGCGGTGGCCGCGCTCTCGGCGCCGCTGACGGAGCGCGCCACGCCCGCGGCGGTCGGGTCGCCGAGCAGCGCCGCCATCGGCACCCGCCGCCCGAGGTCCCTGGTCAGCCGCTGGTGCAGCGAGAAGGCGAGCAGCGAGGAGCCGCCGAGCTCGTAGAAGTCGTCGGTCACCCCGACCTCGGGCAGCCCGAGCACGTCGGCGAAGGCGGCGGCGACGGTCGCCTCCAGCGGGGTGCGCGGGGCGACCAGGGAGCGGGAGGCGAAGACCGGGCTGGGCAGCGCGGCTCGGTCCAGCTTGCCGCTGGTGTTCACCGGCAGCTCGGCCAGCGTGAGCACCGCCGACGGCACCATGTACGAGGGCAGCGCGGCACCGACGGCGGTGCGCAGCGCGTCCGGGTCGAGCGCGGCGCCCGGCACCGGCACGGCGTACCCGACCAGGTGGTCGCCGGTGCCGCCGGTCTTCACCACCACCGCGGCCTGGCCGACCCCGGGCAGCGCCAGCAGCGCCGCCTCGATCTCGCCCAGCTCGATCCGGTGCCCGCGCAGCTTGACCTGGAAGTCGCTGCGGCCGAGGTAGTCGAGCGTGCCCTGCGGGCTCCAGCGCACCAGGTCGCCGGTGCGGTACATCCTGGTCCCGGCGTGGTCGTACGGGTTCGCCACGAACCGGTCCGCGCTCAGCGCCGCCCGCCCGTGGTACCCGCGGGCCAGCTGCACACCGGCCAGGTACAGCTCGCCGACGGCGCCGACCGGCACCGGGCAGAGCCGCGAATCCAGCACCAGCACCCGCGAGTTCCACTCCGGGACCCCGATCGGCACCCGCAGCGCGGCATCGTCACCGGGGCCGACCCGGTGCTGGGTGATGCTCACCGCCGCCTCGGTCGGCCCGTACACATTGTGGATCCCGGCGGCGCTGTGCTGCGCGAAGGCGCGGGCGGTCTCCGGGGGCAGCGCCTCGCCGATGACGAAGATGTCGCGCAGCGTGCCCAGCTCGGCCGGTTCGCAGTGCGCGGCGAAGGCGGCCAGCATGGAGGGCACGAAATCGGTGAGCGTGCAGCGGTACTCGGCGATCAGGCGGGAGAGCGCGCCGGGGTCGCGGTGCTCGTCCGGCCCGGCCAGCACCAGCGTGGCGCCGGAGCGCAGCGGCAGGAAGTGCCCCCACAGCGAGACGTCGAAGGTGCCCGGCGTCTTCTGCAGGTAGACGTCGGCGGCGGTCACCCGGTACTCGTGCCGCATCCACTCGATCTGGTTGACGATCGCGCGGTGCGTGATCACCACGCCCTTGGGCTTCCCGGTCGAGCCGGAGGTGTAGATGAGGTAGGCGGGGTTGTCGGGGTGCAGGGCTCGCTCGGCGTCGGTCACCGGATTCGCGGAAAAGCCGGAGAGGTCGAGGGTGTCGACCAGCTCGGCCGGAGCGGCGGTGAACCCGTCCGCGCTGGTGGAGAGCGTGCAGACCGGCCGCGCCGACTCCAGCACGTAGCCGATCCGCTCGGCCGGGTGGTCCGGGTCGATCGGCACCCACGCCCCGCCCGCCTCGACCACCGCGCAGAGCGCGACGTACTGCGCGAGCGAGCGCCGCATGGCCACCGCGACCACCGCCTCCGGCCCCACCCCGCGCCCGATCAGCCAGCGCGCCAGCCGGCTCACCGCACCGGACAGCTCCGCGTAGCTGAGCGACCCACCGGCCCCGGTCACCGCAACGGCCTCCGGGCTGGTCGCGGCGAACCGGTGCAGCGGGGCGAGCAGCGACTCCGCGGGCACCGGCCGCACCGGCCCGGTCGACCAGGCCCGCAGCAGCCGCAGCTCGCCCGGCTCGATGACGTCGAGCTCCCCGACCACCCGGCCAGGATCGGCGGCGACCTGCTCCAGCACCCGCAGGTACCCGCCGACGAACCGCTCCACCGTCGCGGCGTCGAAGAGGTCGGTGGCGTAGGTGAACCGGATCATCACCGGCCCCGGCGCCCCGTCCTCGGTGCGCGACTCCACCACGGCGATGTGCAGGTCGGTCTTGGAGGTCCTGGTCTCCAGGTCGAACCCGGAGAACGCCACCCCCGCCATGGTCATCCGCGGGTCGGAGAAGTTCTGGAAGGCGAAGCCGACCTGGTAGAGCGGGTGCCTGCCGGGCGAGCGGAGGGGGTCGACGGCATCGACGACGTGCTCGAACGGCGCCTCGGAGTGCGCGAAGTTGACCAGGTCGCGCTCCCTGGTGCGGCCGAGCAGCGCGCCGAAGCTCTCGCCGGGGTCGACCCTGGTGCGCGAGACGGTGGTGTTGACGAACATGCCGACCACGTCGTCCAGCGCGGCCTCGGCGCGGTTCGTCATCGGCACGCCGATGGTCACGTCGGTGACGCCGGAGAGCCGGGCCATGAGCACCGCGAGCGCGGTGCGCATGACCATGAAGACGGTGGCGTTGTGCCGCCGCGCCACCGTGCGCAGCGCGCCGTGCAGCGCGGCCGATGCCTCGCGCTGCACCGAGGCGCCGCGCAGCGAGGCCACCGGGGGGCGTGGGCGGTCGGCGGGCAGCTCGAGGTCGTCCGGGATACCCGCGAGCTCCCGCTTCCAGTAGGCGAGCTGGCGGGCGAGCGGGGAGTCCGGGTCGTCGCGCGAGCCGAGCACCTCGCGCTGCCACAGCGCGTAGTCGGCGTACTGCACGGCGGGCGGCGTCCAGGCGGGCGGGGCGCCCGCGCTGCGCGCCGCGTAGGCCGCCGCGATGTCGCGGGCGAGCGGCGCCAGCGACGACCCGTCCGCGCAGATGTGGTGCATGGCACAGACGAGCACGTGCCGGTCCCCGGTGCGCAGCAGCCCGACCCGCAGCGGCACCTCCCGCGCGACATCGAAGCCGCGCCACAGGATCTCGTCCACCCAGGCGGCGACGGCGGGGGAGTCCGGCTCGGCGGTGGCCTCGTGCACCCGGAGCGCGGCGAGCGCGGCGTCGGCCTCCATGACCACCTGGTGCGGGCCGTCGGCGTCGGCCGGGTACCTGGTGCGCAGCGATTCGTGCCGGATCACGGCGTCGGCGAAGGCGGCGTGCAGCGCGGGGACGTCGAGCGCGCCGGTCAGGGTGAGCGCGAAGCCGAGGTTGTCCACCGCGGAGGCGGTGTCGAACTGGTTGCGCAGCCAGAACCGCAGCTGCGCGGGGGAGAGCGGGATCCGATCCGGCCGCGCCCGTGCCAGCAGCGGCGGGCGCGCCGGGTCGAAGAGCTCGGTGCGCACCGCCACCGCGAGCCCGGCCACGGTCGGGTGGTCGAAGACCAGCCGCGGCGGGACCTGCGCGCTCAGCGCGTCGCCGAGCCGGGCCGCGACCTGGGTGGCGAGCAGCGAGTTGCCGCCGACCGCGAAGAAGTCGTCGTCGGCGCCGACCCGCGGCAGGTCGAGCACCGCGCGGAAGGCCTGCGCCACCAGCTCCTCGCCCGCGCCGGACGGCGGGCGGTAGGGCGATTCGTCCACCGGGCGGGCGCGCAGCGCGGCGCGGTCCGCCTTGCCCGACGTGGTCAGCGGGATGTGGTCGAGCAGCGTGATCGAGTTCGGCACCATGTACCGGGGCAACACCTTGGCGACCGCGTCGGCCAGCGCCGCCGGCTCCGGCACGCTGCCGGGCGCGGGCTCGACGTACCCGGCCAGCACGGTGTCGCCCGCGGTCGAGCGCCGGTCGACGACCACCGCCGCGCGCACCCCCGGCTGCGCGCCGAGCGCCGCCTCGATCTCGCCCAGCTCGACCCGGAACCCGCGCACCTGGACCTGCCCGTCCAACCGGCCCAGGTACTCGAAGTCGCCGGTCCCGGTGCGGCGCACCAGGTCTCCGGTGCGGTAGAGCAGCGCGCCGTTCGCGTCGGCGACGAAGCGCTGCGCGGTGAGCCCGGCCCGCCCGCGGTACCCCCTGGCCAAGCCGGGGCCGCCCAGGTAGAGCTCGCCCGCGACGCCGATCCCGGCCGGGCGCAGCTTGGCGTCGAGCACCCGGCAGTGCACGCCGGGCAGCGCGGCGCCGATGGTCACCGGGGTGCCCGGCGCCATCGGCCCCGCGAGCGTCGCGGCGACGGTGGCCTCGGTGGGGCCGTAGGCATTGAACATGGCGGTGTGCGCCGCCCAGCGGTCGGCGAGCGCGGGCGGGCACGGCTCGCCGCCGACCACCAGCGCCCGCAGCTCGGGCACGCTCGCCGGATCGAGCGTGGCCAGCGTGGACGGCGTGAGGAAGGCGTGCGTGACGGCGTGCCCGGCCAGCAGGGCGGCGAGGTCGGCGCCGCCGAGCACCGCCGGCGGCGCGATCACCATGGTCGCGGCGGCGCCAACGGCGAGCAGCAGCTCCAGCACGGAGGCGTCGAAGCTGGGCGAGGCGAAGTGCAGCGTCCGCGCCGTCGGGGTGAGGCCGAAGCGGGTGACCTGCTCCACACAGAGCCCGGCGAGCCCGGCATGCGTCACGGTGACGCCTTTGGGTTGCCCGGTGGAGCCGGAGGTGTAGATCACATAGGCCGCGTTCGAGGCCCGGAGCACGGTCGGGCGGTCCAGGTAGGAGATGGGGTCGGCGGGCTCGGCGGCGACCAGCGCGGCGGTCTCCGCGGTGTCGACGGCGAGCCAGGGCAGGTGGTCCGGCAGCGCGGCGGCGTGCGCCCGGTCGGTGACGCCGAGCAGCGCGCCGCAGTCCCGTACCTGGTAGTCGAGGCGGGCGGCGGGCAGCGCCGGGTCGATCGGGACGTAGGCGGCGCCGGTCTTGGCCACCGCCCACAGCGTGACGACGGCGTCGACGGAGCGCGGCAGCGCCACCGCGACGGCGGCCTCCGGTGCCGCGCCGCGGGCCAGCAGCACCCGGCCGAGCCGGGTGGAGCGGTCGTCGAGCGCGCGGTAGGTCAGCGACTCGTCCCCGCAGACCACGGCGAGGCCGTCCGGATTGCGCTCGGCGGCGGCGGCGAGCAGGGCGGTCAGCGTGGCCGCGCGGGCGGCGGGCGCCCGCTTGCTCCGGGCGCGACGCGCGGACGGTGGCGTGTGCCGGGTACTGCTGGTCACGATGAACGTCCTGTCGAGCGAAGCGGAAACGGGCCGAATACTACGGCCGTCGACCTGCGCCCGCCACTGCGTGCCGCATTCCCCGACGCGGACAGTTTGCTGAGGCAATGATCATTCTCATAGCCGTTCGATATGTAGCCAGGAATTCGCCGTGCTATTCGGACATTTCCGAATGGGCGTGCCGAACGGTGTTCGGGGCGCATTTCGTCAAGGGAAAGGCGTCCGTTTCGGCGTCTCGGGCGCGGGCACCCGGCCGGTACGGCTCGACGAACGAAGGTGTGTGTGATGACCGAAGCGCAATGGGAGATCCCGCCGCTCGACGGCGCCGCCGACATCGCCCGCGGCGGCCGCGGGCCGGGCTCGACGCTCGCGGACTCCAGGAACTGGGCGGGCTTCGGGCTGCTCGGCATCGGCGGGATCGCCGCCGTCCTCGCCGCCGCCGCCTCGCTGGCGGGGTGGGGCCAGACCGCGCTGTTCCTGGTCGTGATCGCGGTGGTCGCCGTGCTGACCGGCGCGGCCCTGGTCTTCGAGCAGCGCAGGAAGCAGCGGCAGCGCGAACGCAGCCAGGAGCTCAACAGCGAGGTGTGGCGCCAGCGGGTCCCGCCGCGGGTCTGACCCGTCAGCCCAGCGCCCGCGCGGCGGCGATCCCCGCCTGCCGCGCGGCGACGATATCCCTGGCCAGCGCCTGGGTCTCCGGGTCGATCCCCGCGGCCAGCTCGGACTGCGCCAGCGCGAGCGCCCGGCCGTGGTGCTCGAGCACGAGATCCAGCCACTGCCGGTCGAATTCCGCGCCTGCCGCCGCCCCCACCGCGCTGATCCGCTCGGCGTCGAGCAGTGCGAGCTGCCCGGCCTCCGCGCCTGCCCGCGCCCCGAAACCGTTCAGCAGCGCGGTGATCCGCTCCGACTCGGCCGCCCGCTCCGCCCGCAGCGCGACGGCGAGGTCCCGAACCCGCTGATCAGCCGCGCGCTCCACCGCGAGCCCGGCGATCTGCGCCGACTGCTCCTGCTGCGCCGCCATCCCGTGCAGGAACTCGATATCCCCGCGCTCCAACCCGTTCCGCGCGGTGGTGGTGGCGGGGGCGGGGCCGGAATCGCCGCCACCGCACCCGGTGGCGACCAGCGCGGCCGCCGCGACGAGCGCGGCCGCGAGCAGGCGGACGATGATCTTCACCCGGGGTACTGTGCTGGCTCCCGCCCGGCGGGGGGAACCGATCGGCGCCGCTCCGGCGGTGAAGATCAATATCGGTCAGGAGGTGGCGATATCCACGATCAGCCGGGTCGGGTCGGCCGCGGTGCGCACCTCGAAGGGCGGCCGGTCGCCGCGCACCCCGATGAAGGACTGCGTCTCGCCCTCGAACACGATGGTGCGGTACACCCCGAGCACCCCGGGCGCCTCGGGGTCCCGCGCGGGCTCGGAGTTGTCGAACGGCACCACCCCGGTGTCGAAGGGGTAGGCGGAGCCGAGGATTCGCACCTCGAGGATCGAGCCGCCCTGGACGTCGAGCACCGTTCCGCTGCCGTCCTGCACCGCGCGGTCGGTGTACTCCACCACCCAGCCCGGCTCGCCGGTGCCGCCGAGGTCGTAGACGACCCGCTCGAAGCCGGGGTGGTGGCCGATCCTGACCCCGGTGACGGTGAGCATGGCGTCGCGGCTCTCCGCGCCCCGCTTCGGTGCCGCGTCGACCGGGACCGGCTCGGGGTCGGCGGTGGTCGAGGCGGCGCCGAGCGTGCTGGTGACGGCGTTGGGCGACGGGGCGAGCCCCGCCGAACCGCTGTCGTCACAGCCCGCGAGCACGGTGGCCGCGGCGAGGATCGTCAGCAGCATCGGAGTCCGCATCGGCCGATGCTATGCCCGCGAGCGGGTCGAATCCGGGATTTGGGCGCGCGTCGCGGTGCGCGCGGGCGGGGTCGGTGCGACGCGAGGGCAACGATCCAGCACACTTGAGCCGTGGGCGATGTGGACGACGTGCTGGGCAGGCTGCGCCGGTATCCGGATGTGGAGGCGGCGAATCTCTACGCCGTCGACGCCGCGGACCGCCTGCTGCTCGACGTGGCGGCGGAGGCGCTCGCAGGGGCGGGCGCCGGGCAGGTCGCGGTGCTCGACGACGGCTACGGCGCGCTCACCCTCGGCGCCGCCGTCTCGCACGACCTGCACGGCATCCGGGTGCACCAGGACGTGCTCACCGGCGAACTGGCGCTCGCCGCCAATGCCCGCGCGCTCGACCTGGCCGGGCGCTACCGCGGCCACCCGCTGAACGCCGCGCTGCTCACCGGCGCCACCGTCGTGCTGCTGCGGCTGCCGCGCGGGCTGGCCGGGCTGGCCGAGATCGCCGACGCCATCGCCCGCTACGCCGACCCCGGCGTCCGCGTCTTCGCGGCGGGCCGGGACAAGTACCTGACCCCCGCCATGAACGAGGTGCTCGGCGAGTTCTTCACCGACGTCCGCGCCAGCCGGGGGCGGCAGAAGTCGCGCGCGCTGCTGGCGTCCGGGCCGAAGCCGGTGGGCGAGCCGCGCTTCCCGGTGCGCGAGCACCTGGCCGAGCTGGGGCTGGAGGTGGTCGCGCACGGCGCCGCCTTCTCCGGCCCCAAGCTCGACATCGGCACCCGCTTCCTGCTCCGACACCTGGACCGGATGAAGCCGGACGCCCGCGACGCCATCGACCTCGGCTGCGGCACCGGCATCCTCGCGGTGGCGCTGGCCCGCTCGCGGCCGCGGATCACCGTCACCGGCACCGACCAGTCCGCCGCCGCGGTGGCCTCGGCGGTGGCGACCGCCGCGGCGAACGGCGTGGCCGAGCGGGTGCGGGTGGTACGCGACGACGCCATGTCCTCGCTGCCCGCGCAGAGCGCCGACCTGGTGCTGTGCAACCCGCCCTTCCACATCGGCGCGGCGGTGCACACCGGCTCCGCCATCAAGATGTTCGCCGCCGCGGGCCGGGTGCTCCGCCCCGGTGGTGAACTGTGGACCGTGTACAACAGCCACCTCAACCACCGCGGCGTCACCGGGCGGCTGGTCGGCCAGACCGAAGTCATCGCCCGCAACCAGAAATTCACGGTGACTAGATCGGTACGTGGTTTGCGGGACGTAGAACGGTAGAGTCCGATTTGTCCGCTGACCGGGAACTGTTCCCGGGGGGCGGGCGTTGTACGGACAGCAGTAGACGCGATCCGGACTCGAGAAAGGGATCCCTTGCGTACCTCCTCCAATCCAGTTTTCCGGCGCCTGCCCCGGCAGGAGGGTGTTGGCGGTTACGCGAACTTCGGTTCCGGCGTAGCCGGCGCCGGCCAGTTCGGCCAGCAGCAGTACGGCCAGCAGCAGCAGTACGGGCAGTACCCGCCGCAGCAGTACGGCGAGGCACCGCAGTACCAGGCGCCGCAGGCCACCCGCTCGATGACCATCGACGACGTGGTGACCAAGACCGGCATCACGCTCGCCGTGCTCGCCGTCTCCGCCGTCATCTCCTACGTCCTGACCAATGCGAACACCGCGCTCGCGCCCGCCTTCGTGATCGGCGGCGGCCTGGTCGGGCTGGTGCTGGTGCTGGTCGCGACCTTCGGCAACAAGATGGACAACCCGGCCATCGTGCTGGCCTACGCCGTCGCGGAGGGGCTCTTCCTCGGCGCGCTGTCCTTCATGTTCACCAATGTCGAGTTCGGCGGTGCGGGCGGTAGCGCGCTGATCGGGCAGGCGGTGCTCGGCACCTTCGGCGTCTTCGCGGGCATGCTGGTGGTCTACAAGACCGGCGCCATCCGCGTGACGCCGCGCTTCACCCGGATGATCGTCGGCGCCCTGATCGGCGTCGTGGTGCTGGCGCTGGGCAACCTGGTCGCGAGCTTCTTCATCGACGGCGGCCTCGGCCTGCGCGACGGCGGCCCGGTCGCCATCATCTTCAGCCTGGTCTGCATCGCGATCGCCGCGTTCAGCTTCCTGCTCGACTTCGACGCCGCGGACCAGCTGATCCGCGCGCAGGCGCCGGAGAAGGCGGCCTGGGGCGTCGCCTTCGGCCTGACCATCACCCTGGTCTGGCTCTACGTTGAGATCCTGCGGCTGCTGAGCTTCTTCCAGAACGACTAGCGGTAGCGACGAAGCGGGGCGGTCACCGATCGGTGACCGCC